>JBGPEV010000407.1:0-3897 GCA_041482995.1 bacterium
CAAGGGCCGCGTGGACGGCCAGACCGTGTTCCTCAACCATGGCGAGACGTTCACATTCGGCAAGCTGACCGTCCGCGCCCTGCACAACCCGGGGCACACCACGGGCGCCGTGAGCTACGCGGTGGAAGATGCGGTGTTCACGGGGGACACGATGTTCGCCGCGGGCTGCGGACGCCTGTTCGAGGACACCCCGGCGGACATGCAGAAGTCCCTCTGCGCGACCATCGGCGGGCTGCCCGAGTCCACCCGCGTGTTCTTCGGCCATGAGTACACGGAGAACAACCTGCGCTTTGCCGTGCACGTGGAGCCGGACAATGCCGCCGCCCAGGCGCGCTACCAAGCGGTGCAAGCCCTGCGCAAGGCCGGCAAGGCCACTACGCCCTCCACCCTTAAGGAGGAATGGGCCACCAACCCCTTCATGCGCGGCGCCGCCAGCCAGACGTTGCAGACCCTTGCCAAGCGCGAAGACCCCGCCAGCGACGGCTCCCCCGTCGCCGTGCTGGCGGTGGTGCGGCGGCTGAAGGACAAGTTCTAGTCGCACTTCCCGCCACTGCCCACCGCCCGAGCGCAGGTTTCGGTGCGCTGGCTCGTCATCCGAATGGTGGTCCTGTTTAGTTTAACTCGCTGAAAAGTGACCGGATGCGATGATAACGGTTTTTTGATTTATTATACGTAGTTGACGAACCTTCCCAAAGTCCGTCAGAATACTCTACCGGCGGAAAGCGACCCTCGTAAGGGAACCTTCCCCGGTATTGATCGTTCCAAGTTGGCCCACTCGGTCATCGAACACGCCAAAAATTGACGGATTTGGGAAAGGGCTGCCCAAATCCGACGATTCAAAGCATTTCGCCCCAGGGGGGGGGCGAACGATGCACATTGCTCCGCGTTCGGTTGTGCTTCGCTACGGTTGCGCCGCCGCCAGCGTTGCGCTGGCGACCTGGGTGCGGGTCTTGTTCGACCCCGTGGTGGGGAACCAGTTTCCCTACGCCACCGTGTTCTTCGCCGTTCTGGTAACCGCGTGGTACGGCGGAATGGGCCCCGCGGTGGCTGCCGCCGTCCTGGGCGCGGTCACGTCCTACTATTTCCTGATCCCGCCCCGCGGCAGCTTCGCTCTGAAAGACATTGACCAGTACGTGGGTCTGGTTCTTTATCTAAGCACCAGTCTTGGCATCGCCCTGGTAGGCGGCGCCATGCACGCGGAACGGTGGAGGGCCGAGGCAACCCCCAAGACCGCGCAACCGCGGGCCACCCCCGGGGCGTCGTCCGCGTCGTCTTCGCGCTGGATCACCGGGTTGCTGCTGTTGAGCATCGGCCTGTTCCTGGTTCCCATCGCGGTCTTTCTGTTCAGCCTGGAACAGGCCCGCCAGGCGGACGCTTCCGTCCGCCATACCCTGGAAGTCATCATTGCCTTGAATGACGTCGACGGCGCCCTGGTGGACAAGCAGTCCGGCGCGCGGGGCTACGTGATCACCGGGCAGGAGAAGTTTCTCGAGCCCTACTGGGCGGGCCTCAAGGCTTTCCCGGAAGCGCTCCGTCAGGCCCAGCAGCTCACGCTGGACAATCCCGAACAACAGCAGCACCTGCGTCTCGTGGAGTCGCAGAACGAGCGTTGGGACGAGTACGCAAGGAATCTGATTGAACTGGCGAGCAGCGGCGCCGGCGCCGCCCGCGCGCGCTCCCTGGTCGCAACCGGCCTCGGCAAATCCTTGCTGGAAAGCCTGCGGGCCGAGCTGAATTCCGCGACCCGGCTGGAGGTGCGGCTGTTGTCCGAGCGCGAGAGCCGGGATGCGGCGGTCAGGACCGTGTTGATCGCGACGGTGCTGATGTTTGTCGCCGGTGGATTGCTCTCCGCCGTCGCCCAGTTCGTGCTCGCCCGCAGGCTGGAATCGCAGCGCCAGGCGCTGGTTGCCGAGATCGCGAGCCGGGAAGCCGCGGAGCAGCGCTTCCGGCACGTGGTGGAGGCGGCGCCCAACCCCATGGTCATCGCGGACCAGACTGGGCGGATCACCCTGGTCAACTCCCAGTCCCTGGCGAAGTTCGGCTATGAGCGGGAGGAATTGATCGGTCAACCCGTCGAGGTGCTGGTGCCGGAACGCTTCCGCGACGGTCACCCGGGACACCGCGGCGGTTACCTGCTTGCGCCCGTTGCGCGGCCGATAGGCACCGGGCGCGAACTCTTTGGACGACGCAAGGATGGCAGCGAATTCCCCGTCGACATCTCCCTCAGCCCGGTGGATACCGCCGATGGGCTGCAAGTGATCGCCGCCGTCACCGACATCACCGAGCACAAGCTGGCGCAGGAGAATCTCCGGCAGGCCAACAAGGCGCTCGCCTCCGCCAACAAGGAACTCGAGGCGTTCGCCTATTCCACGTCACACGACCTGCGCCAGCCCCTGCGGGGCATTACCGGTTTCGCCGAGATCCTGTTGCAGGACTACGGCGACAAGTTCGATGCGGAAGGCAAGAACTACTTGCAGCGCATCCAGGCGGCGGCCAAGCGGATGGGGCAGCTCATCGACGATCTGCTCGGTCTCTCCCGGGTGTCCCGCGGGACCCTGCGCCGGGAGGAAGTCAACTTGAGCCGCCTGGCCAATGCCGCGCTCTCCGACCTGCGGCAGGGCCAACCCCGGGACGGAGTGACGGTCGAGATTCAGCCCGATCTCGTGGCGATAGGGGAACCCACGCTGCTGCAGGCGATGCTGGGCAATCTGCTGGGGAATGCCTGGAAGTTCACGGGGAAGACGATGGAAGGCCGGATCGAGTTCGGCGCAACCAACGTCGAGGGCGGGCGAGCCTTTTTTGTGCGCGACAATGGGGCGGGGTTCGACATGGCGTACGCGAACAAGTTGTTCGGCGCCTTTCAGCGTCTGCACAGCGCCCACGAGTTTGCCGGCACGGGGATCGGCCTGGCCACCGTGCAGCGCATCGTGCACCGCCACGGGGGCCGCATCTGGGCCCAGGCGGCCAAGAACCAGGGCGCCACATTCTTTTTCACGCTCGGCTGATGGGGAGGAGGCCATGAAAGCGCTGGCCAACGGAGTACGATCATGACCATTTCACGACACACACGGGCGATTGCACCGCAGGGTTCCAAACGCCACCCGGAGAGCGAGGACCGGCTCGCGCTCCTTGCCGCCATCGTCGATTCCTCCGATGACGCGATCATGAGCAAGACGCTGGACGGCACCATCACCAGCTGGAACCCGGCGGCCGAGCAGATCTATGGCTACAAAGCCGATGAGATCGTGAGCAAACCGGTCTCCCTGCTGATTCACCCCGACCGTCCCGACGAGATGGTCAATATTCTCAAGGAGATTCGGGACGGCAAGCGCGTGGACCATTATGAGACGCTGCGGGTGAGGAAGGATGGGACCTTGATTTCCGTCGCGCTGACGGTGTCGCCCATCCACGGGAAGAACGGGGAGGTGATCGGGGCGTCGTCGATCACCCGCGATATCACGGAGCGCAAGCTTGCCGAAAACCAGGGCCGAGACGCATCGCAATATGCCCGCAGCCTGATCGAGGCCAGCCTGGACCCGCTGGTCACGATCAGCCCCAAGGGCAAGATCACGGACGTCAACGAGGGCTCCATCAAGGTAACCGGCGTTCCCCGCCAAGACTTGATCGGAACGGACTTCTCCGACTATTTCACCGAGCCCGACAAGGCGCGGGAGGGCTACCTGCGCGTCTTTGCCGAGGGATTCGTCACCGACTACCCGTTGACGATCCGGCACGGGGACGGGCACCTGACCGACGTTCTGTACAACGCGTCCATCTACAAGGACGCGCAGGGAAAGGTGCTCGGCGTGTTCGCCGCGGCGCGGGACGTCACGGCGCAGAAGCAAGCCTCCCAGTACGCCCGGAGCCTGATCGAGGCCAGCCTGGACCCGCTGGTCA
>JBGPEV010000408.1:0-3895 GCA_041482995.1 bacterium
CGCACCGTCTCGGTGCGCCCGTGTTCGTCGGTATAGGCGATGTCCGCGTTGAAGATCTTGTGCTTGCAGTGCTCCGACCACGTTTGCGCCAGCACCTCCAATTCCACGTCCGTCGCCTCCGCCCCCAGCCCCGCGGCGGTGCGGGCCGCGATCGTCCCGGGATCGCGGTAGTACGCGAGGATCGTGTCCGCCTCCTCCGCGCTGAGCGCCAACAGCCGTTCCGTCGAGAGGGCGAGCAGGCGTTCCCGCGACTCCAGGGCCACCCGGTCCGCCCACGGTGCGCTCTTCAGCACCACGCGGGGCAGGTGGAACAGCCGCGGCTGCTCCTTCGCCAGTTCGGCGTGGGAGAGGATCAGCGCCTGCTGGATCAGCCCGTTGAACATCCACTCCTGCGCCAACGCCTCCACCTGTCCCCGGTGCAGCCGCCCGCGCAGGAAGTAGCCCGTGGCCGTGTGCACGTGGTGACCCGCCGCGATGGGATGCCCGAGGCGGTACTCCAGGGACTCCTGCGCCGTGCGGCCCACGTTGTCCGTGACGCCGGGGCGGAAGCCCACCTCGACGTACCAGTCGAATTCCGCCTCGGCGATGCCCGCGCCGTCCACGCGGCACCGGTGCAGCACGGGGTCCGTGAACAGCGCCTCGCCCAGCGCCCGCACGTCCAGCGCAGCCGAGCCGTTGAGCGCCGCGGTGTCGAACGCATAGACGGCGCACGTGCGGATGTCCGTCAGCGGCAGCGCGCTGAAGCGCTTGATGCGGAACAGCAGGCTGCGCCCGACCGGTTCCGGCAACTCGGGGCGCGTGAGGACTTCGATGCGGTGGATCATGGGGAGGCGCTCCCGACCGAAGAGGTAAAATGTGAGTGGCATCTTACCGTCGAGCGAGCAATGTTACTCATTAGCCAAGACCGTAGATATGTAGATACTCAGCGAATGTGAAATCATTGGAGAACAATTCGATGGAGAATCTGCTCAAATCGGTTGTATCCCCGGATGTCGCGAAAATTCTTCTGGGGTTTGTGCTTGGTTGGGTTGCGACGGCAATCCAGTCTTGGATTGCGGCAAGCAAGGAACGAGTGGCAACTAAGCGTATGCGGCTCGCGGAATTGATGGATCTGAGAGGTGCGATCAAATCAGTTCGCTTCGTTCGAAGCAATTTTTCCGGGGACGACGTTGCGGATAATCTGGAGCAACTCAAGCATAAGGTCACGAGCAGTATCTATGTCCACAATCCCAAGTTTCGTGACCTACACAAGGAACTTGTTGGGCAGATCATCGGCCTTCAGGGCGAAATCGAAACAGTGTATCGAAATGCTGCTCACCCCTCACTTCAAGCAGCCGTAAATCGCCACATGCCAAATATCAATCGCACAACTGATGAACTCACAAAGCGCATTGAGCATGGGCTTCGTAGCGTTACGTGGTTTGGAAAACTCCGGACTCGATTTGGAAAATAGTACAGGTCTGAACCATTCATTGGGTGTGCGCCCAGTATTCGGAAACGTCACCCGACCTTCCTCGCCTCCCCCAAGTACATATACGCGTGGGTCTTGGGCCCCTTGATGTAGAACTTCTCGAGCGTCTCGATCTTCAGCGGCGAGGCGCCGATCAGCGCCTCCATGTCGCGGTCCAGGTGGCAGCCGCCCGCGACGCGGCCCTGCAGACGATCCAGGCGGTGTTGCCACTTGGCCACGCCAGCGTCGGGCGATAGCCCGTGCTCCACGAACAGGAAGCGTCCGCCGGGCTTGAGCACTCTCGCCACTTCCGCCAGTGCCCGCCCGGCATCGGGGATCGTACACAGCGTCCACGTGGAGACGGCGCAATCCACGCTCCCCGCTTCGAGCACCAAGTGCTGGCCGTCCAGCCCCACGAAGGCGGTAGGGAACGGTGCTCGAGCGATCGCCTTGGCCGCGATCTTGCGCGCGACTTCCGAGGGCTCCACCAGCATCAGCCGCGTGACGCCGGCCGGATAGTGCCGCAAGTTTAGGCCGCTGCCGAAGCCGATCTCCAACACCGCGCCCGCCGCCCCGGCCAGGGCGCGCTGCCGCATATCGTTCATGGGGCCGCCGCGCATGATCAAATGCGTGAGGCGCGGGAGGATCTGGTCGTTGTAGAAGCCCATGGGTCCCGCTCAGGATACAAAACGGTAACTGCTGAACCACCAAGACACCAAGACACAAAGGACTGAATTTTGTCCGCAGGCAATCTCCTCTGGCTACGGAATTAGAGGAGACTGCGGTACTCTTCAAGACCTTTTGTGCTGTTCTTGGTGCCTTGGTGTCTTGGTGGTTCAGCCGTTATTCGCCGTCCTTACCGATTTGCGAAGCTCTGCCGCCCCGAGAACGCCTGGTTGAGCGTCACGTCGTCGGTGAACTCCAGGTTGGCGCCCACGGGCATGCCGCGGGCCAGCCGCGTGATCTTGCCCACCTTGCCCGCCAGCACTTGGCTCAGGTAGAGGGCGGTGGCCTCGCCGGGGATGGAGGGGTTGGTGGCGAGGATCACCTCCTGCACGGGTGTGCGCTCGCAGCGGGCGACCAGTTCGCGCACCTTCAACTGGTCCGGGCCGATGCCGTCCAGGGGCGAGATCGTGCCCATCAGCACGTGGTACCTGCCGTGGAACACGCCGCTGCGCTCGATCACGTAGATGTCGTTGGGCTGCTCCACGGCGCAGATCAGGCCGGGGTCGCGGCGCGCGTCGGCGCAGATGCCGCAGCGCGCGTCCTCCGCGTAGCCGAAGCACTCCTCGCAGAAGCGGATCTTCGCCTTCACGTCCAGCACGGCCTGGGCCAGCGCCTGGGCGCGCTCCGGGTTGTCGCGCAGGATGGCGAAGGCCAACCGCTGGGCCGTCTTCTGCCCCACCCCCGGCAACCGCGAGAGCTCGCTCACCAGGCGCTCCAGGGACTGCGGGATGTTCATGCGGTCAGGCCCGGGATGCGCAGGCCGCCGGCGAGCTTGGCCATTTCCGCCTGCTGGAGGCGTTGCGCCTCGCGCACGCCCTCGTTCACGGCGGAGAGTACCAGGTCTTGCAGCATGGCCAGGTCGTTGGGGTTCACGGCCTCCTTGTCGATGGCGATGGAGAGCGCCTCGCCCTTGCCGTTGAACTCCATCTTCACCATGCCGCCGCCCACGGACACGGGGATGCGCCTGGCCGCCAACTCCGCCTGCTTGGACTTCAGCGATTCGCCCATCTCCTGCGCCTTGCGCAGCAGGTCCCCCAGGTCACCCTTGAACATCGTCGCTCCCGGCGGGGCGCGCGGCGGCCAGCTCCACCCGCACCACCTTGCTGTTGGGAAACAGCCGCCGCAGGTGCTGCACGGCGGGGTCGGCCAGCGCGGCCTGCCGCTGGGCTTCCTGCTCGATCGCTTCGCGGATCTGCTTGCGGCCCGCCAGCGTGTGCTCATCGATGGGTGGCCTGGTTGTACCATGGGCCGGCACGAGGCGGAACGCCGGCCCGAACGCGGCCTGGGCCGCGGTCTGCAGGGTCGCCCATTGCTCCTCCCCGAGCGGCGTGCCTTGGATCAGCACCTCCACCGTGTCCGCGCCGATGGTCAGCACCTCGCTGCCGCGCAATTTGGCGGCCAGCATGCGGCTGCCGCCCGCCTGCTGCACGAGCGCCGCCCAGCGGGGGTCCTCGCAGAGGGAGGCGGGAAGTTCCATGGCCAGGTCCTTGGGCAGTGGCGCTTCATCGGCAAACGCGGGCTGGGGCTCCCCCTCGTCGTCCGCATCGCCCGGCTCGCCGGCCGGCGCCGCGGAGGACCCGCGGGGCCGGGCCGGGGGCGTGGGAGCGCGCGGCGTGGGCGCCCGCAGGGTCGGGTTGGACGGCGCCGCCAGCGGCTCGGCCGCCGGAGTCCGCACGGCGCGGGGGGCCGGGCGGGGCGGCTCCACGGGGGCCGGGCGCG
>JBGPEV010000409.1:0-3877 GCA_041482995.1 bacterium
CACTTGGTGATGAGCTCCGGCCGCGGGCTGTGGATCGGCTCGCGGTGGGTCGGCACCGGATCGGGGATGCCGAAGGCGTTGAAGCGCGCCCGGCCATTGCCGTAGGGATTGATGCCCTTGGCCAGGGCGTCGTCAATGGCCTTGCCGGTCAGGTCAACGGCGTACGCCTTGACGGCGTCGTAGCCCTGGGCGAAGCCCGCCGGGCTGCCTCGGGGCGCCGAGCCTTTCGGCGTCAGGAGGGGTTCCCCGTCCGGGGCCTTGTCGCCCCAGCGGGCGCGGAAGCCACCGCCGCCCTGCATCACCGGAACGTCAATCCGGTACAGGATGGCGGTGCCGGGATGCTTGTTGCTCCAGCACGGCCACGGCAGGCCCCACTGCTCGCCCTTGGTCGGCCCCTCGGTGGAGCGGCAGGTCTTGATGTCGAAGGTGTGCGCGTATTCCATCTGCCGTTTCAACCGCGCAACGGTCTGGCCGCGGTACCCGATGCTGAGGGCGCCCGTGTTGATTTCCTTGGTGACGTCTTCCGGGAAATTCTTCCACGGACCGAACTTGTTCTTCGCGTAGTCCTTGCCGAAGCCCATCCGGGTGGCGAAATCGACCAGGATGTCCAGGTCCGTGCGGGACTCGAACACCGGCTTGACGATCCGGTTGCGCCACTGGATGCCGCGGTTGGAGTTGGTCACCGTGCCCGACTGCTCGTAGGCGGTGGCCGCCGGCAGCAGGTACACGTTGTCCGTCCGGTCCGGCAGGACGGTCGTGGTCGTGATGAACGGGTCGATATCCACCAGCAGGTCCACCTTGTCGAGGGCTTGCTTCACCCGGTCCATCTGCGATTCGCAGTTGGACGAGTGGCCCCAGTAGATGGCCGCGTGCACGTTGGTGGGCTGGCCCAGGTCCTTCGCGTCCATCAGCACCGCCTCGTACCAGCGGGCCACGGTCAGGCCGGGCTTTTCCATCAACTTGGTGATGACCTCCTCCTCCACCTCCACTTCCTTGCCGTCCACCGTCTTCTTGACCTTCGCCATCTTCTTGATGCTGGTGAAGCGGCCCTTGATCCATTCCAGATCCACGTCCCAGACGCCGGACCAGTGCTTGAAGGCGCTTTCCCCCACGCCGTAGTAGCCGGGGAGGGAGTCGGACGTGACACCCAGGTCGGTGGCGCCTTGGACGTTGTCGTGGCCGCGGAACACGTTGGTCCCGCCGCCCGGGACGCCCATGTTGCCCAGCACCAGTTGGAGCAGGCAGTAGGAGCGCACGACCCCGGTGCCGTGGCTGTGTTGCGTGCCGCCCATGGCCCAGATGATCGTGCTGGGGCGGTTCTTCGCCATCGTGGTGGCCAGCTTGATGATGTCTTCGACCGCGACGCCCGAGATGTCGGAGACCGTTTTCAGGTCTTCCTTGATGTCGGTCTTGGTCGTCTTGGCATCCGGCAAGCCGTACTTCGAGAGTTCCGCCAGCAGGTCCTTGAACGCGTAAGTGCGCTCCTCCAGCATCTTCTTGCTTTCCCAGTTGTTCCGCAGGATGACGTGGATCATCCCGTAGATCAGGGGGATGTCCGTGCCCGAGCGCAGGCGGACGTGATAGTCGGCCAGCGCCGCGGTCTGGGATTGCCGGGGGTCGACCACGATGAAGGGGGCGTGGTTAACCTCCTTCGCCGTCAAGATGTGCTGCATGGCGATGGGGTGCGACGTGCACACGTTCTCCCCGATGACCATCACGCACTTGGAGTTGCGGATGTCGTTCATCGAGTTCGTCATCGCGCCGTATCCAAATACCCGGGCAAGACCTGCCACGGTTGTGGAGTGTCATATACGCGCTTGATGATCGACGTTGTTGCTCCCCCAGAACGCGGAGAACTTCCGCATCGCGTAGCAGGTTTCGTTGTTGTGGTGGGCCGAGCCCAGGATCATCAGGGCGTCCGGGCCGTGCTTGGCGCGGATCTCCATCAGCTTGGCGGTGATCTCGCTCATCGCCGTGTCCCAGGAGAGGCGCTTCCACTTGCCCCCTTCGATCTTCATGGGGTAGCGCAGGCGCTTCTCGCTGATCACGTGCTCGCGGGCGGCCGCGCCCTTGGAACACAAGCTGCCCAGGTTGATCGGATGCTCAAACCAGGGCTCCTGGGCCGTCCAGACGCCGTTCTGGACTTCGCCGACAAACCCGCAGCCGGTCGCGCAGTTGCTGCAGATGGTCTTGATCTGCTCCACCTTGCCCTTGGCGCCGGCACCTTGCGCCTGGGTCTGGCGCACCAGGGACGGCGCGAGGGCGACCGCGCCCAGCCCCAATCCCGCCGCCGTGATGAACTTGCGCCGGCCGACTTCCGGATTCAGGGCCCCCGCCCTGGTCCCATGAGCCGGATGCATTCTGCGGAGTTTCATGATCGTTCCTCCTCCCTCAATGGGACTTAGCGCGGCATGACGGTCTTGTAATAGCGTTCGGTTTCAGCCGTGCGGTGAAACAACACCGGACCGGAACCCGTTGATTTCGCACCCTGCGCTTTGGCCTTGCCGGCCAACACTGCCGCCGTGGCGCCCACGCCGGCGAACAATCCCGTCAGGAAGCCGCGGCGCGAGGCTTGCGGTGCCGGGCGCTTGGTCTCTTGGGTCTTCATGAGCATCTCCACTACGTGCGGGCACGTGCTTGGCGCGGTTCCAGGACCCCCGTCCTGCCACACCTGCGGTTCGACCTGTCCAACCCCACCCTCCGGACGGCGGCGCATCCGCTCGCCCGCCTCCCGGTCATCTCCCTGCGCCGGGTTTCGCCCCGCGGATGCGGTGGCCCGCCCGGCCGGGCCCCGCGCCCCGAGGGCGGGACCCCTTGCTCCAGCCTGCCATCAGCTAATGCAGATCAGATTGATGCAGTGGCAGTTTTCCCCCGTGTTGTGTTCGTGGAGGTCCACCTGCACCAAGTAACCCGCACCCACGTCCTCCAGCGTCCCGCCCTGCGTTCCCCCGGAGCACGGTTCGGTGACCTCGATGTGCGCATTGCGGGGAAAATGCACCGACAGTTCGCGGCCATCCTCCGTCTGGATGACGGCGGTGCGTTCGACGTGATTGATCGACCGGATCGTGGCTTCGACCATGGCTCCCCTCAAGCGCTAGTCCCCCGCCGGCAACGGCGGTGCCGGGTGGTGGGTGTGTGGAAACACGGCAAGTTGCAGCCTAATTACTCTCCCGTCCGGGTGAAGTCAAGTTAATCTCGCTGGAGCGATGTGGATGTTTCGTCAGGAGAAATTGTGCGATTTGAGGCGGCGGAGGTTGGTCTGGCATGCGTCGCGTCGCCCGTGCGAAAAGCGCCACGGCTCGCGGCCCGGGTATGGCGTAATCCGATCACGGCTCGGTTTCCGCGCTCGCCTCCGTCAGCAGTTGGTTCAGCGTCTGGCGCAGGAAGCCGTTGTACTCGTCCGTGTCTTCCAGCGTCGGCGCGCCGCGCTCCAGCCGGGCGGCCTTCTCAGCGAGCACCGCCGCCCGCACCGCGGCTTCGATCTGCCCGAAGATCTCGCCATCGGGCCGCTCCGCCGCCGGAAGGGCGATCCGCGCCCAGTGCGCGCTCCACAATGCGCCGTACTCCCCCCGGTCCTCGAAATAGCCCGCCTCCCGCAGCGCCTCGGCCGCGGACTTTTCCTGGCGGTCCCGGTACACGATGAAGTCCCGCCAGAACTGCAGCGCCAGACTGCGGATGTAGGCGTCCAGGGCGGCGTCCATGAAGTGCCGGTCCTTGTCCCGCCGGCCCCGCTTCCTGCCGCCGCCTTTCTTCTTGCCGCTCTCTTCGCCCATGCTCCCTCCTCCCCGTCAACCGGTCACGCCCCGATCGGGCGCAAGCGCAGGCCGCGCACGGGGGTGAACCAGTGGCGCAGCCAGTCGACGATCAGCCGGTTCAC
>JBGPEV010000410.1:0-3848 GCA_041482995.1 bacterium
AGCGAATATTTCACGCAGACTGATCGAGCGATTTGAGCCAACAGAGCGGAGTGATGCGCTCCTTCACGTTTCTCAGAACTGCTGCCCCGAGGAGCGAAATTGTCTTTGTGGTCTTCGTGGTCGGAGCCTGCCCTCGAGCCCTTCGCGTTGCTCAAGGGTAAATTCCGCGAAGGGCGTTTCAGCAGTTTTGTTAGACGAGTCTGTCGTAATTCCGGCGTAACGCATCGCTATTGCGACTTTGCTCTTGCCCGGCCCGGCAGAGCCGGGGGCCTCTCAATTACGCTAGAAAACGGCGAAAATGACCGGCGCCAAGTGGATTGTGAATCAAGATTTGTGGTAGGGCAGGGCAGGGAAACCGATCCACGCGGTACCAGCGGCCCGCCCGGGGAATGTCCGTTCGCCAGCATTCTGAAACCGCAGCCATGGGTATCGAATCGCGGATCGTAGGGCAGCACTGCCTCGCGCAGAGGCGTCCGCGACGAGTTCGGATACTGGGCGGGATGACGTGAACCGCGCGCTCCAGGAGCCACCGGCGCCGCATCCCCGCGCGTCAGTGGGCCTCGCCGCACCGTATGGCTCATCGTGCGGCGGCACGGCGGACCCAGCAATACCGCGGCGTAACGCCGTGATCGACCGACAGGCTGCTGCTGCGGCGCGCCCCCCAACCGGCTGAGGTCCGTGCGATCCCATGGCCCCCCAAAGCAACGCTCCCACGATGGCTCCCGCGCGGAGTTTGGCCCGCCGCGGTAAGGGGGTGCGCGGAGCCGTTGCCGCAACCCTGATCGCGTTGTCCGTGCTGGCGGGAGCGCGCCCATCGGCCGCGCTGCCTTATCAATTGCTGGAGGCGCCTTCGGCGGTGCTGATCCGCCGCGGGGGCCAGGAGATGAAGGCGGACTATGGCCATGAGGTGGACCAGATCCCGACGGAATCCCTGCTGCTGCACTACCGCTACGGCCTCACGCCCCGGCTGGAAGTATCGGGCGGCGCGGTGCTGGCGCGGTTCACGGACCAGGATGAGCAGCGCCTGGCCGAGTTGCAGGCGACGATCAAGTACCATCTTGCGAAGAAGCTGTTCCAGCACGACCTCGTCACCTATGGACGCTACCGGGCAGCCCTCGGAGATCCCGTGATCGTCCAAACCCACGGTGGTCCGGGCAATGTCGACAGCGTGGTTTCCCGGCACGCCGATGGCGGGCGCGACACTTCCATTGGATTGCTGGGCCGCAGGCAGTTTTCGACCTCCGCCTATACGTTGGGGATCGAATACACCAATGCGGGAAACCGGCACTACGGGGGTTTCACGGACAGCCAAACCAGCGTCTACACCCTTTACTTTTCGCCGGAACGGCACTTTCGCGGCAACACGGTGATGATTGCGCTGGAAAACCGCTACACGTACTGGACGGGGCGCGGCGACTTCTACGATGCCCTTCCGCAGGTGCGCTGGGAGTTCATCAAGGACTGGGTTTTGGAAAGTGGGGTGTCCATCCCGGTCATCGGCGGGAGGACGTACCGGTACCTCGTCGGCTTGACCGTCCAGTACTGAGCGCGAGAACGTGGACCGTCGCCGGCCGCTCGACTCCGCTCCGGGCAGACCGGATGCCTCGAAAATGGGCGTGATCGGAGCCGGCGATCCAGACAAGGGCGCGATGAACGACAGGCCAATCACCCGCCGCCCGCCCGCCCCGTGCTGGCGTTCCCGCCTCGGGCTGGCGCTCGTCGTGCTGTTGGCCACCGCATGCAGCGATCAGGCGGATTACCCGTACTACATGGAGGGGTCTTGCTCGGAGGCAGCCAGTGGCGCAGCGTGCGGAACCCAGGCCGCCAGCGGGGGTGAAGGCGTCACCGAGAACGGCTATGACTTCGGCCGGCCTGGCGGCACCTTCACGTTGACTTGGGAAGCGTACGGCGTTCCGGATCGATTTGAAGTGATCTACGAGAGGAAAGTGCTGTTCGACACGGGGAGCGTCTCCGGGTCCGGCAGTCGGCAGATCCGTTACTGCGGGAAGGCGAAAAGCGTCACCGTGCGGGTCAGCGGGCCTGTGGGAACCGTGTGGAACTATTCGGTGAGCTGCCCTTAGCGAGGCGGACCGGCCCCGCCAACTCCGCACCGGGGAATACCCCCTCCATCCGCGCCAGCATCTCGCGGGTACGGGTCTCCCGCGCGGCTTGGCTGGCGGAGCGGCTTAGACCTTCCGACAAAACTGCCACCTGCCTTGAACCACGACGAGCACAACGCACACAACGAAAAGCAGGCTTGAAGCCCCGTTTCGCGCCGAACCGCATCCATCGAAACCTCGTCGTGTTCGTTGTGTCGTTGTGGTTCAGCAGTTTTGTTAGGTGCTCTTAGTCGATGGGCGCATCGACTCTCGCTCCCGCCGAGCCGCAATGATCCCGGATCAGGGCGTCGAGATGTTGAAAGTCGAGTCCCGCAACGTCGAACCGCTCTCTGACCTGGGGCTCGTACCTGACTCCGTGGTCACGATGCATGCCAGCCGCGTCCGGCCCTGGACAGGCGGGGCTTGGCCGCCGTGCGCTGGGTTCACCGGTTGGGTGCGGATTCCTTTGGCCCGTTCCAGGGAGGAATCGGCAGGGATCTCCAGTACGGTTTCACCGATCTGTTGTTGACCAGCGACGCGGGGTTGCCCGCGTTCTAGCATCCGCTGAAGACCATTCCCGACCGCATTACCTTCGCCCAGTGGAGTCCTCCGCATTGCCCGGGCGGCCGGTGCTGGCGGGGGCGGTCGCCGCGGAGCGCTTCAGGTACCATTTCACGCGCACGACCTGGCTGGCCTCCGCCACGAGTTCGTCCAGATAGCGGTCCTCCCGCTGGCTCTCCAGGTAGGCGCGCAGGGATTCCCGCACGGCGGACAGCGGGGGAATGGGCGGATCGGTCTTCTCCACCAGCCGCACCAGGTCGCAGCCCTGGGCGCCCTTGAAGACGCGCATTTCGCCGGGACGCATGGCGAACAGCCTGCGCTCGAACCCGAGCGGGCCCTCCGTGGGCAGCACATACCCCAGGTCGCCCCCGGTGGCCGCCGTGCCGCGGTCCTGGGAGAGCCGCACGGCGGCGTCGATGAAGGCCGACTCGGAGTCGATCTCCTGGCGAAGCGGGTCGCACGCGCCGGCCTTGGCGAGATAAATGCGCCGGGCGCGCACGTGGCCGCCGCGCACCAGGTCCAGGTTGTCCTCGTAGTACTTGCGGATTTCCGCCGGGGTGACGTGAACGCGCGGGCGCACCCGGGTCTCCACCAGATGCTGGAAGACGACGGCCTTGAGCTGGTCGCGCAACACGCGGTCGCCCTTGAACTGGCCGCCCACCACCCATTGGAACAGCACCTCCTCCCGCACGGCCGCCGTGAGGTAGCGGTGCACCTCTTCCCGGGAAGGGGAACGGGCCTCGGCGGGAAGCGACTCGCTCAGGCGCTCCAGGTCGGACTGGCGAATCGCCCAATCTCCCACGCGCGCCACGATCGGATCGGCATCCGCCCCATGGAGGACGGGGGGCGACGGTGTGAGGGGAGCAAGGGTGAGCCAGACGGCCAGCGCGGCCAGCAACAACGGGCGCGGCAAGCGGGAGGCGAGGGTTTTCATGGCAGGACGCTTCGAGGCAGTCCCCGGGGAAACAGCCGCCGTGAGCGCGCGCTGCCGGGGTCAGGCTGGCATGCAGTGTAGCATGGGCACGCCAAGGGGGAAGGGGCGGTTCCCCAGGGCAACGGCAGGGTCGAGAAGACTGCACAAGCAGTGGTGGCGGCGGGACGGGGCCTGCCCTGAGAGGCTGTGAATTATTTGCCTTGCCATGCTCGGTTGGGGGGTCCAATTGGCGTGAGGCTGTGGCAATGTATACG
>JBGPEV010000411.1:0-3846 GCA_041482995.1 bacterium
CCAACCCCGCCAGCGTCACCGAAAAGTCGTCGCGCGCGCGGGCGAAGGATTGCTTGCGAATCAGCAACGGCATGGCGTGCCGGCTCCGGCTGGGGATGCTCCGCGCTCCGGCCCCCTGGCCAAAGCGTACCGGAAAATAGTAAACCGCCTATTTCGCCTCCGTCAACACCTCGATTCCCGGCAATTTGCGACCCTCCAGGAACTCGAGGGAAGCGCCACCGCCGGTGGAGAGGTGGCTCATCTTGCCGGCGAGGCCGGCCTGGTTCACGGCGGCTACGGAATCCCCGCCGCCCACCACCGTGATCCCGCTGCACTCGGCCATGGCGCGGGCAATGGCGACCGTGCCCCCGGCGAAGGCGGGCACCTCGAACATGCCCATCGGGCCATTCCACACCACCAGCTTGGCCTTGGCGATTTCCGCGCCGTAGCGCCGCGCCGTCTCCGGGCCGATATCCAGCCCCATCTGACCGCCCGGAATGTCGATCCCGCACACCGTGGCCAGGGCCCCGGGCTGGGGCCCCTGCTTGGGACCGGGGGCGATGCGGTGGTCGGAAGGCAACAGCAAGGACTTTCCGCGCCTCTTGGCGTCGGCGAGCAGTTCCGCGGCCAGGGCAACGTGCGGCTCATCGAGCAGGGACGCGCCGATGCCGTGGCCCTGGGCCTTGAGGAAGGTATAGGCCATCGCGCCGCCGATCAGCAGGGTGTCTGCGCGCTCCAGCAGCGCGCGGATCACGGCGATCTTGTCCGCCACCTTGGCACCGCCCAGCACCGCCACGTAGGGGTGCACGGGCTGATAGACGCACTTGCCCAGGAACTCCAGTTCCTTGGCGATCAAGAAGCCCGCCGCCGCTTGGGGGAAATACTGCGCCACGCCCGCCGTGGACGCATGGGCCCGGTGCACGGTGCCGAACGCGTCGGAGACGTAGAGCTGCGCCAGGGAAGCCAGTTCCTTGGCGAAGGCGGGGTCGTTCTTTTCCTCCTCGCCATGGAAGCGCACGTTTTCCAACAGCAGCACTTGCCCCGGCTGCAGCGCCTGGGCCGCTTGCTGGGCATCCGGGCCGATCACGGCGGAGGAGAACGCGACAGGCTGACCCAGCAACTCCTGCAGCCGTTGCGCCACCGGCCGCAGGGAATATTTGGGGTCGGCCTTGGCCTTGGGGCGGCCCAGATGGGAGACCAGCACGAGCTTGGCGCCCTGCTGGATCAGGTGCCGCAACGTGGGGAGGGACGCCCGGATGCGCGTATCGTCCGTGACCTTGCCACCCTCCACGGGCACGTTGTAGTCCACGCGCACCAGGACGGTTTTGCCCTTGCAGTCCAACCGGTCGACGCTCAGTTTCGCCATGAATCGCTCCTTCGCCGCGGCCGGCCAAGCCCATCCAATGGGCGGTGCCGGGGTTACTCGCCGGTCACTGCCGCGCGGGGTGCACGGCTTTCCTTCCCCGGAGGGTTGCTCTACCCTGCCTGTTTGACTGCACGGGATGTGGCGGCGGGCGATCCGCCACCGCACCTTATCCGTTCTCACCGGCGCGGTGAACCCCAGGATTCGCGCCCGCGTCTGACTTGCCCTTGAACGGCCACCATGAACGATAACATTGTCAAATTGCCCCGCGCCGGCCGCCATGACGAGGATCATGAGCCGGCCCGCCCCCGGCAACCGGCGGCAGCGGCGTCGCCCTTCATGATCAACAAACAGTCCGCCGTGCCGTTGCACGTGCAGTTGAAGGAGCAGATCCGCTACGCCATCATGAGCGGCAGCTATCCCGCGGGCAGCACCCTGCCCTCCATCCGCGACCTGACGGCGGAACTGGGCATCCACCGCAACACGGTGCACCGCGTGTATCTGGAACTGCAGGCCTCCGGACTGCTGGTCTCCCGCCCCGGCAAGGGCGTGTTCGTCAACGAGGCGTGGTCGGACACCGTCTCGGCCAAAGAAATGAACGCGGTGGACGCGCTGATCGGCCGGGCCTTCGACGAGGCCAGCCGCCTGGGCATCAGCCCCATCACGCTCGTGAAATTGGCCGGGCAGCGGGCGCCGTCCTTCGACGCGAGCCACCCGGTGGTGGCGTTCGTGGAGTGCACGGCCCACCAATCCCAGGAATGCGCCAAGGACCTGGCCGAGAGCTTCGGCATCCACGTGCAACACCTGCTGCTGGACGATTTGCGCGCGAAGCCCAAGGGCCTCGCGCCGCATCTGAAGCACCTGGTGACCAGCCTGTTCCATTACGACGAGGTGCGCGGGCTAATCAAGTCCGGCGACCGCAAGGTGCATCCGGTCACCTACGATCTGCACCCGGTCACGCGCAAACTCCTGCGCGACCTGCCGGAAGACCGCAAGCTGGGCTTCATTTGCCACGACGCCAATACGGAGGAAGTGGTGGGCGCGCAAATCCACGAGCGCGTGCCGGCAGGCGTCCTGGTGGGCTGCGCCAACCTGGAGGCGCCGGAGCACGCCCTGGCGCTGATCAAGAAGGTCAATACCGTGATCCTCACCAGCCCCGCCAGCGCCTTCTGCATCCAGCACTGCACGCCCAACCACGAGCTGTTGGAGCTGCACTTCGCGCTGAATCCGGCCTCGGTGGAGACCGCGGCGCGCACGATCCTGTTCCAACCGTAACGGCGTCAACTACATCCACAGATTTCACAGATGACACAGATTTTGGACTACCTGATTTACTCACAGGGCGAGGACGGAGCACCTATGAACGAGCGGTTGACGATGGAATATGACCGGACCGGCGACATTCTCTACCTCGGCAAAATCAAGCCCTATGCTGAGCAAGAGTCCGAGGAACTGGAATTCGGAATCATCGCCCGGCGGAATCCCGAGACGGGTGAAATCGAGAACCTCGAAATCTTGTCGTTCTCGGAGCGATCCGCCAGTGGCAAAGGGTTCGAGTTGCCGGTCTTCGCCGAGTTCCGCTCAGCCCAGGTGGCATGAGCGACCCGGAGGCGAATGTACTCCCTGCCGCACTTCGCGTTCAATCCCGCCTCGGTGGAGAACGTGGCACGGACGATCCTGTTTCAGCCGTAACGGCGGCACCTACATCCACAGATTTCACAGATGGCACAGATTTGTAACGACCTTGGCTCAGCCGAGGTCTGTGCCCACCGGCGAACCTGCGGCTTCGCCCGCGAGAGTTCTGTGTAATCCGTGTAATCTGTGGATGGCAGTTCGCTGTTCCTACCACCGATAGTCCGCGAACATCTGCTCGAGCTGCGCTTCGGCTTGAGCCAATGACGAGCGTTCCTCGATGGGTTGCTTGAGGAAGTCGATGATGGCGCCGATCTTGTTGAGGGCGTAGTCGATGCGGGGGTTGCTGCCGCGCACGTAGGCGCCGATGTTGATCAGGTCTTCGGCCTCCTTGTAGGCGGCCAGCGTGGCCACGAAGGCCTGGGCGACCCGTTTGTGCTGGTTGGGGACCACGTCGGTCATCACGCGGCTGGTGCTCGCCAGCACGTCGATGGCGGGGAACTGGCCGCGGGCGGCCAAGTCGCGGCTCAAGAAAATGTGGCCGTCCACGATGGCGCGCACGGCATCGCCGATCGGGTCGTTGGGGTCGTCCCCCTCCACCAGCACCGTGTAGAACCCGGTGATCGAGCCCGCGCCGTCGGCCATGCCCACCCGCTCGAGCAATTTGGGGAGGATCGAGAATACGGAAGGCGGATAGCCCTTGGTGGTGGGCGGCTCCCCGGCGGCCAGCCCGATCTCCCGCTGGGCCATGGCGAGGCGGGTGATGGAGTCCATCATGAACAGCACCTGCTGGCCCTGGTCGCGGAAGTATTCCGCCACGGCGGTGGCCAGGAAGGCGGCCCGGGTGCGGATCAGGGGCGGCTGGTCGCTGG
>JBGPEV010000412.1:0-3842 GCA_041482995.1 bacterium
CCCTTGCGGCCTGCCCAGCGAACTCAGTTCAGTGTCGGGGGTGCACCGGCGGGAGTCTCCGGCTTCGCCCGCACGCCCATTCCCAATAAGGTCAGCAACAGGGAC
The DNA here is from genome assembly GCA_041482995.1 of bacterium. Lineage (GTDB taxonomy): Bacteria > SAR324 > SAR324 > SAR324 > JACQKK01 > JBGPEV01. The sequence goes on from JBGPEV010000412.1 coordinate 106, forward strand.
TGTCGCTCTTCAAGACCGGCGGCTTCCAAGAGTGCCTGCTTTTCCGCCGGGCCGAAGGGCAGGGACATGCTCAGGCCGTTGATCAACGCGCCGCCAGGCAGGTCCCGCAGGTGTGCCGCGTCAAACGGCAGATTGTTGGTCTGTCCAAATCGCATCAGCGCTTCGATGAGCCGGGCCGTATCCATGGCGGTGGAAGGGGCGGCTCCGTCCGCCCAGTAGGGCGCATAGTCCACCCGCACCCGGCGATAGCCCCTCAACAACGGGAACTCGTCGACGATTCGAAAGCGGGAGACGCCCTGCAATTGAATGTAGAGGCGCCCATCCTCGAGGCGGTCGCACTGCTCAATGTGTCCTGCGCAACCCACCGCGTACACTTCTGGGTTCTCCGGCGAAACCCCCGGCGGCGGCCGGTTGTCCTCACGCGGGACGACCGGCTGGATCATTCCGATATGCGCATCCCCCGCCTGCGCGTCCTCTACCAGACTCCGGTAGCGGGGTTCGAAGATATGCAGGGGCAGCCACATTCCCGGCAGCAACAGCACGCCGGTCAGTGGGAAGATCGGCAGAATGTCCGGCGGGCGCGTCATGAATCGTCAAACCGGCGAGGTGGCAATGATGCGCACGGCGAAGTCTCGTCTTAGGACCATGGGGCCAGTATTTCATAGCGTCCCCGAGTGGGCAATTCGCCGCGACGCAGGTCACCCGGCTGACACCGTGCGCCCGCCGTGGCACACTGATTCCAGTGCAGCGCATCTTGTCACCCAGGACCCAGGATGAATGCATCTGTTACCGCGCAATCCACCGGCACCAGCGCACCGGAGTTCCTCGCCCCAAGCGAATTTCTCGATAGCGCGTCGGACGCCGTGCGCCGCTTTGCTGTTTCCACGGTGGGCAATGCCGGCAGCAACGTGGAGAAGGCCGTGCGGCTCTATTACGCGGTGCGCGATGGTATTCGCTACGATCCCTACAGCATCCGGGCCGTCCGCGAGATCTTCGTGGCCTCGCACGTCTTAGCGGCCCAGGCCGCGTTCTGCATTCCCAAGGCGAACCTCTTGGCGGCGGCCGCCCGCGCCGTTGGGATTCCCGCCGGAATCGGATTGGCCGACGTCAAGAACCATCTGACGACCCGCAAGCTGCGGGAACTGATGGGCACCGACATCTTCATTCACCACGGGTACACCGTGTTGCTCCTGGACGGGCGCTGGGTGAAGTGCACGCCGGCCTTCAATATCGAACTGTGCCGCAAGTTCGACGTGCTGCCACTGGAATTCGACGGCGTGCACGATTCGCTCATGCACCCCTATGACGCCAAGCAGCAGCGGCACATGGAATACCTGAAGGATCATGGGATGTTCGCGGAATTTCCCTACGAGCGGGTCATCGGCGATTTCCGCCGGATGTACCCGACTTTCTTCAAACAGCAAGTCTCGGGCGACTTTGAACAGGAAATGCCGCTCCATCCCTAGATTCCTTGGGCGCGCCGCCGCCCGAGTGATGCGTCACCGCTTGTTTTTCGGGTAAGTCGCGGGCGGGGGGGCCATCCTTCTCCATCCAACCGCGCCCCCATCCCTGACCCTTCCCCCCGCGGTGCTGCTGGCGCCTCCCGCAAGCGTCCGGCGCTGGCCCGGGGGAGGGGAACCCACTGCCTCGATCATGCCTTCACGTTCCCCTCCCCGGAGTGAGCGCCGTTCGCCGGCGCGAACCAGCAGCACCGGGGGGAGGGGACAGGGGTGGGGCCGCAGGCGACCGCTTGTCCATCCGTGTAGCGAATCACCCGTAAATCTGCAGCTGACGCACCGCTGGCCTCCAACGGGACAACGGGAAATGGATCTGCGCGCAGCCGACGGATGCACATGCCCCCGGAGCGACCGGCTCGCCATCCGCGCCAAGCCTCTGCCCAGCGACGCGAATCCAATCCGGGGCCGTATTTCCCGTTGACATCGCCCGGATCGAAAACTAACGTTGGCGCGGGGACGTCTCGTCATGATTGTGCCGTGGGACACTGCGCCCATTTGCCCGGTCACTCGGGGCGCGCCGTGGTCCGATGCGATAAGTCCCAGTGGCCTCAACGATCCGAGCATGGAGGAATTCATGGACAGACGATCATTTCTCAAGGCGGGAGCGGCGGGGATAGCCGCAGCGGTGGTGTCCTATCCCGGCAAATCCACGCATGCACAAACGAAGTGGGATTGGAGGCTGGTGATGAGCTGGGGGATTTCCGACCCCTTCGGCCCCGAAGCCTGCCAGCAGATGGCCAAGGACATGGCCGTCATGACCAAGGGCGCCGTCAATATCAAGGTCTTCGGCGCCGGAGAACTGGTGCCGGCCTTTGGCGTGTTCGACGCGGTGAGCCAGGGCAGCGTGGAGATGTTCCACAGCGCCTCGTACTATTGGGCGGGGAAAATTCCAGCCTCCCAGTTCTTCTGCTCCGTGCCGTTCGGAATGACGCCGCAGCAGAGCAACGGCTGGTACTATGAAGGTGGAGGCCTGGAACTCTGGCGGGAAATTTACGCGCCACACAACCTGATCCCGTTCCCGGCGGGCAACACCGGCATCCAGATGGGCGGCTGGTTCCGCAAGGAGATCAAGACGGCGGCGGACTTCAAGGGCCTCAAATACCGCATGCCCGGCATAGGCGGCAAGGTGGTTGCCGCGGCCGGAGCGACGGTTGTGCTCACACCCGGCGCGGAAATCTTCGCGGCTCTGGAGCGTGGCGTGATCGACGGCGCCGAGTGGGTCGGTCCGGCCTACGACATCACGCTGGGCCTGCACCAGGCAGCGAAGTACTACTACTTCCCCGGCTGGCACGAGCCGTCCACGTCCAACGAACTGGTGATCAACACCAAGGCGTGGAACTCGCTGCCCAAGGAGATTCAGGAAATGATGTCGAACGCCACATACAAGATGAACATGTGGCTCCTTTCGGTCTATGAGAAGCGCAACTCCGAGGTGCTGGTCGATCTGACGACCAAGTACAAGGTGCAGTTGCGCAAATTCCCGGACGACCTGCTGAAGGTGCTGGCGGACGCGTCGGACAAGGTCAATCAGCAACTGGCCGATTCCGATCCCACCGCGAAGAAGGTGTACGAGGCGTACAAGAAGTACCAGACCCTCAATCGCGCGTGGAACAAGTACACCGAGTATGCGTACGTGGATATGCTGCGGGTCACTGGCCGCTTGGTCTGATGACGGGTTGCCAGGACGGCACAGCAAAGCTGCACGCACTTTGAGGCGGTGGCGGGTTTCTCCCGCCACCGCTTTTTTGTTTCTTCGGACTCAGATCAGTTGAGCGCAACAAGAACGGGTGTCGGCCGGTTCGCGGCAGAGCATACCGCCAACTCGTCGCCGTGGCCCGGCAAAGCTTGCGGCGCGACTGTGGCGAGCGCTCCGGCAAGGACCTGGAGCCAGGGGCAGCCTGAGGTCGGGCCGCCCCTTGCCTGAAATGGCGGGTTAGTGGGCGCCGAAGACGACGCGGGGCAGCCAGAGTATCAGTTCGGGAAAGAACACGCACACGATCAGCCCCATCAACTGAAGCGCCACGAACGGCACGATCCCCTTGTAGATGTGCGCCGTGGTGACGCCGGGCGGGCAGACGCTCTTCAGGTAGAACAGCGCGTATCCGAAGGGCGGGGTGAGGAATGAGGTCTGTAGATTCACGCCGAGCAAGACGGCGAACCAAATCGGATCGAAGCCGAAATGGGCGATGATGGGAATCAGCACCGGCACGTGGATGAAGC
>JBGPEV010000413.1:0-3833 GCA_041482995.1 bacterium
GATTCGCTGCTATAGCGAACCGGGACGGGGCACCTCATTCAAGGTATTGCTGCCGCGCCACGATCCGGTGGTGCCGGCGCCGGCCGCCCGGAAGCGTCCGCTCCAGCACCTGCGGGGCGCCGAACGCGTGCTGGTGGTGGAGGACGAGGCGTTGGTGCGCGACGCGGTGTGCACCCAACTCGAGTCCTTGGGCTATGACGTCATCCAGGCCCCGTCTGCCCGCGACGCCAAGGCCCTGCTGGGGCGGCGGCCGCGGCCGCCCATCGCGCTCCTGATCGCCGACATCGTCATGCCGGGGCAGAGCGGACGGGAGCTTTACGCGGAATTGCGGCGCGAGATTCCCGGCCTGTCCGTGCTCTATATGTCGGGGTATCCGCGCGATGTGTTGGTGGATTCGGCAACAGCAATCGGTTCCGCCCACTTCATCGGGAAGCCGTTCAGCCTGCACGATTTGGCGGAGACCGTCCGCACCGTGCTGGAAACTTCCGCCTCCGGCTGAGATCGGCTAGCGCGTGAAGCGCGGCGGGCGCTCGCACGCCTCCAGCAGCGCGTCGAGCATGGTGAGCTGCAGGCGCAGCTTCCGCGCCGCGTCGTGGCGGGAGTAGTAGAAGACGACGCGCACGCGCATCTCCGCCAGTGAGCGGCCCTGCAGGCAGGTGCGCCATTGGGCGAGCTGGGCGCGGTCGCGTACGCCGTCCAGGGCCTGCAGATACCCGTCCAGCCAGCCCGCCACGTAGGTGAGCTGCGCCCGTTCCGATTCCGCCAGCAAATCGTCCCCCGTCATCTCCTTGCCCATGCCCAGACACAGCAGCGCCAGTGCGACCATCCACGCGGCGTGCCGGCGGCGCGGAGGGGGACGGACGGTATGACGACTGCGGCGGAGTACGAGGGACATCGGAGGCGCGGCCGGGGCAGGACCCCTCGGGTCAGGGCGAGCGACGGGGCACGATCCCGCAACCCCCAGATCCACAATCTGGTGCTCTACCGATTGAGCTACGCTCGCCATGCACTTGGAGAACATTGTGCAAGATACATGATGTAACCGCTCTGCCGGGCCAAGTCAAAACGGGCGGCGGCCCAAACCGTCCCGCACGGCCTGCGCCGCGGCTGGCCCCCTCCGACTATACCTCGCGACAAAAATGATCAGCCACAGAGGAACACAGACAAACAAAGATGGATTCTGATGAAGCGCCCATGTTCAGGAGACTGACTTCAGACAAGAAGCACGGGACTGCTTTCCAAGGGGCTTTTGAGGCAGGTTGACTAACCGTGGGCGCGCAATGCTCCGTCCGCGTCACTGGATTGCGCGATCGCATTTGCGTTTCTGATCTGTGTTCATCCGTGTCTATCTGTGTCTGAAGTGATGTTGTTGTGTTTACCGCCCCTTGAACTGCGGCCTGCGCTTTTCGACGAAGGCGAGGGCGCCTTCGCGATAGTCCTCGCTCTTGACCGCCCCTGCCACCAGGCCTCGGAATTCATCGCCGCGCGCCCAGGCGTCGCCCCGGGCTAGGGAATTGAGGATGCGCTTGGAGCCGGCGAGGGAGAGCGGCGCGTTGGCGGCCAGCTTCATGGCGAAGGCCTCGGCGGCAGCGGTGACCGGCCCCTCGACGCGCTCATCCACCAAGCCAATGCGGAAGGCCTCGGCGGCCGTGACCGGATCGCCCGCGTAGAGGATGCGCTTGGCGTTGGCCACGCCCACCAGCGCCACGAGCAGCGTGCATTCCGGCAGGCCATAGACCACGCCCAACTTGGCGGCGGGGATGGCGAAGCGCGCGCCGGCGTCGGCGAAGCGGAAGTCGCACGCCATCGCCAGGGCGCAGGCGCCGCCCATGCAGTTGCCCGTCACCGCCGCGATCGTGGGTTTGGCGCAGGCGCGCACGGCCTCCACGGCGGAGACGTAGTGGTGCTCATAGAGCAACCCCTGCTCGGCGCCCATGCGGTTCTGCGCGAATTCCTTGATGTCGGCCCCCGCCGAGAAATTGCCGCCCGCGCCCGTGAGCACGATCACGCGTACGTCCTCGCGCGTCTCCAGTTCGTGCAGGATCGGCTTCAGGCCGCGCCACATGCTCAACTTGACGGCGTTCACCTGCTTGGGCCGGTTCAGGGTAACGAACGCGACGGAGGACGGCTCGACGGCGACCAGAATATCGGTGTGGCTCACAGCGGCTCATGCGTAGAAGTGAATTGAACAACTGCTGGGGAACCGCAGATGACGCAGATTAGCGCAGATGAAAATTCAGAACCATCGCGGCACCTTCGGGAGGGGCCGGTGGCAGGGGCTGGCCTCTGCCGCACGTTCCAGGAGTTCAATTCTGTGTCATCCGCGAAATCCGCGGTTCCAAATGCTGCTCCCCTCAGCGCCGGAACAGCCAAAACAAAAGCGAGAGCACCACGGAAACGAGGATGCTGGTCGTGATGGGGAGGTAGAAGGTGAAGTTTTCGCGCTGAATCGAGATGTCCCCCGGCAGGCGCCCCAGCCAGGGCAGCCTGCCGGAAAACTGAAACAACACCCCGACGACGACCAGCGCCAGTCCCAACACGATCAGCAGCTTTCCCGTTCCTTCGGGCATGCGGTTCGCTCTCAAGGACGACCTGCAACTGCGGATCCGCAGATTTCGCAGATGACGCAGATTGATAAACGCAAATCGGCGCAGATCGGGAAGCGCCGCGCTTGAGCGCAGTGCGGGGCAGAGCGCTTGCGGTATTTCCGCCGGCCACGTTGGGTTTGCCTTGGGCCTCCTGTCCCGGCGCTCGAGCAAGAAAATTTGCGTAATCTGCGGATTGCAGTTTGCAATTCCGTTATGCCAGCAGTTCCATGCGCTGCACTTCCACGCGGGCGTCGTTGTAGCAGGCGCCCCAGCACAGGTCGGCCTTGGTGGCGGGAGCGAGGGCGGAGACCGTCTGGCCGTTGTCGCTGGTGCGCATCCAGGCGCCCTTGCAGGAGCAGACCACGCCGGGGCGAACGCTGTCCGTCACGCGCAGTTCCAAATGCACCTCGCCCCGGTCGTTCCAGACGCGCACCATCTCGCCATCGCGCAAGCCGCGGGTCTGGGCGTCGTCGGGGTGCATCTCCAGCCAAGCGGCGTCGCTGGCCTTCAGCCCGCCGAAGGTGGACGACGTGCGTTGGTCGGAACTGGGCGTGATCAGCGCCAACGGATAGGAATCCGCCAGCGGCGTGAAACTGGGCAGCGGCTGGTTGTACTTCTGCGCCAGGTACTCCGACAGCAGTTCCACCTTGCCGCTGGGCGTCTTGGGCCGCACGTTCTTGAAGAGCACGGCGGGCTCCCCTCCGAAGTCCATGGCGACGGACGTGCCGAGCGGCAATTGGCTGGGCCGCAGGCCGCCCATGCGCGGATCGCCGGCGTCGAGGGCATCGTCCATCAATTGCGCGTCCGTGGCCTGGAAGGCGGGCTCCGTGAAGCCGAAGCGCCGGGCCAGGCGCCGGAAGATTTCCGTGTTGGGCAGGGCCTCGCCCACGGGCGGGATCACCGCCTCGCTGCGCTGCAGGTGGTGCGTGCCGTAGGCGGTGAACACGTCGCCGTGCTCGAAGTCCGAGGCGGCGGGCAGAATGACGTCGGCATACGCGCACGTGTCCGTCATGGACAACTCGCACACCACCGTGAACAGGTCTTCCCGCGCCAGCCCCTTGCGCATCGTGTTCTGGTCGGGATGCACGACGAGCGGATTGTGGTTGTAGATGAACAGCCCCTCGATGGGCGGCGCGACGTCCCGCTGCGCCAGATGGCGCCCGATGTCGATGATGTTGAGCATGCGCGTGCCGGGGGGAAGCATCGCCTCGCCGTGCAAGCGCGCGCCGGTCTTTGGGAAGGCGA
>JBGPEV010000414.1:0-3791 GCA_041482995.1 bacterium
ACCGGCGTGGCGTCGGAATGGATGAGCGGGGAAAACAGCGGCATCCATTTGGGCTCGACCGGGTCTCGCAGTAGTTTGAAGCTGACCAGGTGCAGCGGCTTGTCGCCCTTCCTGTGGTTGCAGCGTTTGCACGCGGTGACGATGTTGGTCCACGTGGTCTTGCCGCCATAGGAGCGCGGCACCACGTGGTCGTAGGTGAGTTGACTGGGGGGATGGGGTTTGTGGCAATACTGGCACGTGTAGTTGTCCCGGAAAAACAGGTTCTGGCGGGAAAACTTCACGCGCTGCGGCAGATAACGCACATAGCGGTGCAGCCGCACAACCGCCGGCAACGGCAGGGTCAGCGTCGGGGCGTGCACCTGTTCCCCATAGGCTTCCACCACTTCCGCCTTTTCCAGGTACACCAGGACGATAGCCTTCTTCCAGGAGATGATCTTGAGCGGCTCGAAGCCGTTGGAGAGCAGGAGGGTGTGCCTCATGGCCGCTCTCCGAGCGCTCGCGCCCTTTCCTGGGCCTCGGTGAGCTGCTTGCGGACGCCAGACACCGCGTTGCGCAGGGCGATTTCCGGCGGCACCCGCACCGCGGAGCGGCTGCGCACCTGAACGTGGCGCCCACACAACTCCGGGTCCACGTAGTTGATCACCCGGCCCCCGAACTCCCCCTCGCGGTCCAGCACACAGTAGCGCCCCGCGCTCCGCTCATCGGGCTTGGTGGCGTGGCCCGCCTTCCAGGCCGGGCCGCCACACGCCGTCAGCGCCAGTATTCCTACGATACCCATCACGGCTTGCCAGCCCGGCGCCATCAGCCGGAAGCCGAATCTGGTCTGATCTTCCATCCGGTCCCGTCTCTCGCTGGTCGATCGACTGCGACGGCACTTGATCCACAGATTTCACAGATTACACAGAATTTCTCTCCTCAAACACGCCCCTTGCCGAATCCCGTCGAGCCAACCCTGCCCGCAAAAACCCTCTGTGAAATCTGTGCAATCTGTGGATGCTGTTGCCGTTCTCACCCGCCGATGCGCTTTTCCCTTCCCGCCCAGAGTTGCTCCCGCAGTACGAACTTCTGCACCTTGCCCGTGGACGTGCGGGGCAGCGCCTGGAACATAACGGACTTGGGCGCCTTGTAATGGGCCAGCCGCTCGCGCACGAAGGCGATCAGTTCCGCCTCGCTCGCCCGCAGCCCCTCCCGCAGCGTGACGAACGCGACCGGCACCTCGCCCCATTGTTCGTCCGGGCGGGACACCACGGCGCAATCCTGCACCGCCGGATGGGCGTAGAGCGTGTTCTCCACCTCGATGGTGGAAATGTTCTCCCCGCCGCTGATGATGATGTCCTTGGCCCGGTCCCGCAGTTCGATGTAGCCGTCCGGGTGCATGACGCCCAAGTCCCCGCTGTGGAACCACCCGCCGCGCAGGGCCTCTGCCGTGGCCTTGGGGTTCTTGTAATAGCCCTTCATCACGATGTTGCCCTTCATGCACACCTCGCCCAGGGTCTGGCCATCGGCGGGCACGGGGCGGTCTTCCTTATCCAACACCTGCAAGTCCTCGCAAAGCATGTAGGGCACGCCTTGGCGGGCCATCCTACGCGCCAGATCCGCCACGCTCAGCGCGCGCCAGCCGGGCTGCACTTCGCACACGGTCGTCGGGCCGTAGGTCTCGGTGAGGCCGTAGACGTGCACCACGTCCACATTGAGCGCGAACATGGCTTCGATCAGCGCGGGGGACGGCGGGGCCGCGGCCACGCTCACCTTGACGCGGTGGGGGAAGCGCTGCAGCCCCATTTCGGCGGCGCCATCGGCCACCATGCGCAGGACGATGGGCGCGCCGCAAAAATGGGTCACTTTCTGCTCGACGATCTGGGTCGCCACGTCGCGCGGCGCCACCTTCCGCAGGCAGACGTGTGTGCCGCCCACGGCCGTCACGCCCCAGGTGTAGCACCAGCCGCTGCAGTGGAACATGGGCAGCGTCCAGAGATAGATGCTGTCCGCCGTCATGTTCATTTGCAGCAAATCGCAGGTGGCGTTCAGGTACGCGCTGCGGTGCGTGTACATCACGCCCTTGGGATTGCCCGTCGTGCCGCTCGTGTAGTTGATGGCGATGGTCTGGTTCTCGTCCTCCGGATAGATGCCCTCGAAATTTGGGTCACCTCCCGCCAGCAGGGCCTCATAGTTGACCGCGCCGGGCGGCTCCCAGGCCGTCACCGTGCCGGGATCGGTCACCACGACGAATTTTTGAACCTGCTTCAGGTCCTTGAACACCGGCTGGATCAGGGGCAGCAATTCCCAATCGACAATCAGGACTTTGGCGTCGCAATGGTCGATGATGAAGGCCAGTTCCTGGGAGTTGAGCCGGTAATTGAGCGCGACAATCACGCCCCCGGCCATCGGGATACCAAAGTCGCATTCCAAGTGGCTGGGCACGTTGGGCAGCAGGATCGCGACCTTGTCCTCTTGACCAATCCCCCATTGTTTCAAGGCACTGGCCAGCCGTCGTGCGCGCTCATAGAAGGCCGCATAAGTCGACTGCCGCCCCTCGTAGACGATCGCGGGCTTGTCCGGGTAGACGCGGGCGTTGCGCCGCAAGAAGGACTGCGGCGTCAGCGGCGTGTAGTTGCTCTGCGCGGGCATGGCATCGGCTTTTGTTTTGAGCGGTGGCTGAGTACACTGAACCGTCAGTGCCCGGCGAGCCGGGAAGGCCGGCCGTTTGGAAATGCAGGGCCCCCAGAGCGCTTTCCGCCACGGTCGTGCCACTTTAGGTACCATATTCCCGACGGCCTGCAAAGCCAGCTTGCGAACAGACGCCCCGCCATGCTGCGCCCGTTGTCCGCTCCCGTGCACCTCCCCTACCTGACCGCCACCCAACCGGGCTGCGGCGGGCAGATCAAAGTGCAACCCGAGGACTTCGTGGTGGAGGAACTGCCGGCCTATCCGCCGAGCGGCGCGGGGGAGCACCTGTTCGTGCAGATCGAAAAGCGCGGACTCTCGACCCCCCAAGTGCTGGAGCGCTTCCGGCGCACGTTTGGACTGCCAGCGGCGGCCATCGGGCATGCCGGGCTGAAGGATGCGCAGGCCGTCACCCGGCAATGGATCTCCCTGCACAGCCACGCCGACCTGCCGCTGCAGCAGGCGGAAACCACGGAGCTGCGGATTCTGGCGGTCAGCCGGCACGGCAACAAGCTGCGCCGCGGGCATCTGCGGGGCAACCGCTTCCGGATCCTGCTCCGGGGCGCCGCCCCCTTCGCGGACGGGGGCGGCCCGCTTGCGGCGCTCGCGGCCCGGGGCTTCCCCAACTACTACGGGCCGCAGCGCTACGGTCACGACGGGCTCAACGCGCAGCGCGGGCGGGCACTGCTGCTGCGCGGCGCGCAAGGCCGCGGCCATTCCGACCGCCAGCGCTTTCTCGTCAACGCCTACCAATCCTCCCTCTTCGATCGATTGATCGCCGGGCGCCTGGGCGAGGTGGGGGATTTGCACACGTTGCTGGCGGGCGACCTGCCCGTGCTCCACGCCAACGGGGCCAGCTTCCGGCTGGCCGAGCCAGACCTCGCGTCCACGCAACCCCGTGCGGATCACGGCGAGCTGAGCCCCAGCGCCCCGCTGTTCGGCTACCGGATCGATCTCGCGGATGGCGTGCCGGGCCAATGGGAGTGCTCGCTGCTAGAACGGGAAGGCCTGAGCCTGGAGGCCTTTCGCCTAAGGACCAAGGGCGAGTCCCCCGGGGGCGCGCGCCGCGCCGTGCGGGCGATTCCCGAGGACCTCACATGGGAATGGCTCCCGGAAGGGGAACGTCC
>JBGPEV010000415.1:0-3785 GCA_041482995.1 bacterium
ATGCGTCTATCCTGACATTTCCGATCTTCCCGCCGCTACCGCCGTTCCCACGAGCGGCGTCAACTCCGCTATATTGAATGCCAACCGACCGAATCCGGCGGTTTGCAATTATTTCTATAATGCCTGTTTATTCAATCAGTTAATCGTAAAACCTAGCCGGTTCGCATCCGGCCACGATCATCGATCCGCTCTTGCCGAGATTCCGATCTTCGCGGCGCATTCCATTCTTCCAAGGTTGGGGTCCAAGCTCACAGGGGTGATGAAACGGACAGCGGAAACCCGGGCAGCCTGCCTGGTTGTCGAGCGGGCCAATCTTCCCCCCGATTGTCACTCTAGCAGAACGTAAACAAATGTCAATAGAAATTGAGGCACCAATAGGTCAAACTCCAGATGCGCGCTCGATTGCTGTTCCGATGCCGGGCGGTTTCACCCCTCGCGCTTGCTGAGGGCGATGGCGCCCTGGCGCGCGCGGAACGCCTCGATGGAGGCGGCCAGGCCCCGCGCCACGCGTTGGCGGGCGGAGGCTTGCAACATCTCCCGCCGGTCCTCCGTATTGTTGAGGTTGGCGATTTCCACCAGCACGGAGTTGGGCACGCGGCTGTAGCGCAGCACCGCCGGCAGGGTGCGCACGCCGTGGCGGTAGTAGAACGGCCGCACGGCCTTGCGGGTGCTGACGCGCACGCCCTGGGCGTCCAGCGCATGGATCGCCAGGTCGGCGAAGCCGCGGCTCATGTCGTGGGCCATCCGGTTCTCGGCCGGGTCGTAGCGGATCAGGTGGGCGCGGCCCTCCTCGCGGGCGCGGTAGGGGCGGCCGCGCGGCCCGAACTCCGGCGTGCGCAACCGGAAGTCCGGGAAGTAGATCATCGTGCCGCGCAGCGTGGGCGCCAGTGCGGCGCCGTGGAGGCTGATCAGCACGATGTTCTCGGGCGCCACGCCCTCCTCCTCGGTGAGGCGGGTGTAGATGGTGTCGATCAGGTACACGCGCAGATTCACGGATACCGTGACGCTGTTCATGCGGAACGGCGGCGACACCAGCACTTCCTCCTTGCCCAGGTTCTTCATGTTCAGCACGTCCACCGGCTGGGACTGCCGGGGGTCGCCCACGGTCATGAACACTTTGTGGCCCTGGGCCTCCAGCACCTGCCGCGCGCGGAGCGCGATGTCGAACACCACCTCGTGTTCGTACACCAGATCGCCCCGGCGCCGGCTGCCGTAGACCGCGCCGGGGTCCACCCCGCCGTGGCCCGGGTCCAGGATCACGTACACGGGCGGCGCTCCCCGCGGCGGGCGCTTGGCCAGTCCGGGAGGCGGGGGCGCCTTGCGCGCCGGCGGCTTGGGCGGCGCCTTGGGCGCGGGCGGGCGGCGCAACTCGGGCTCCACCTCCACCCGTTGCGGCGGGGCGGGGCGGGAGACCACCCAGTCCGCGCCGATCCATTCCAGCGGAATGCGGATGGTGCGCCCGGCGCGGATGCGCTCCGCTCCGCGCAGGCCGTTGAGCTTCACCAGCAGGCCGGCGAGCCGGTTCACCTCGTCGGCCTGCTCGCGGTCGGTGAACTGGAGCACCAGCGAATAGAGGGTGTCGTCGCGCCGCAGCGTGTAGAGGGCGAAGTCGCGGCCGCTCTTCGCGTCCTTCTCCAGCTTCAGGGGCGGCTTGAGCCCGGGCGGGCGCAGCCCCAACTCGCCGGGAATCCACTCCAACGGGATGATGATCTGGGTGCCGAGCCGCAGGACGTCCGCATCCTTGAGGCGATTGCGGCGCGCCAATTCCCGGAAGTAGCGCTTGCTCCCCGTGAAGGACTCGGCGAGCTGGATGAGGCTTTCGAGCGGATCGGCGACCGTGTGCGCCCAGCCCTCCTCCGTCATCTCGTCGTCCGGATAGAGGGCGAGCAGGGCCATGCCGCGCAGGGCCGGCTTGAGGGAGACCAGCGGGAACTTCACCGTGATCCCGGTCATGACCGGCCGGTTGCCGTTGAACGCGCGCAGTTCCGCGTGCCGCTCGGGGTGCTCCATCACCCGCCGGGCGATCTGGATGTAGCCCTCGTTGGGCTGGGGATGGATGCCCACCACGATGCGGCCGTTGGCCCAGAACACCTGCAGCGGCGTCTGGCCCTCTCCCGGACCCGCGGCGCGCACGGCCGGGGCCCCCGCCGCCAGGGCGATCAGCACCGCCAAGCCCAGGGCCAAGCGCAACGCGGCGCGGGCCGGCCACGGCCGTGCGAATCGGGTTTTGCACCGTGCTGCGAATCGTGCGGTGGGGGATACCGCGGGCAGACCTGTGGTCACCGGCGCGGGCATCGGGCGTGCCTTCCCTGGTCGTCCGGCATGCAATCCATTGCGCGGGCCCATCCGTGGACCCGTCCTCCCTTGCGCCCATCTTGGCACCTTGTGCAGTGGTAGCCAATGCCCGCGTGGCCTCCAAGCAAAAAAACGGGTGGCAAGGGACTTAGTGCGCATAACAAAACTGCGAACTACCTCAACACAAAGACCACAAAGAACAGCGAATTTTTCACGCCGACTGAGCGAGCGATTTGAGCCAACAGAGCGGAATGATGCACTACTTCGCCTTTCTCAGAACTGCTGCCCCGAGGAGCAAAATTCTCTTTCGGTCTTGGTGGTCGGCGCCTGCCCTCGAGCCCTTCGCGTTGCTCAAGGGTAAACTCCGCGAAGGGTGTTTCAGCAGTTTTGTTGGACGCTCCTATTCCATTTCGCATGCATTCGTGAAATTTTCCGCACCGTAGGGGCATGGCATGCCCGGCCCCTACGGCAGGTCGATCATTAACGATCAAATGTGAAATGGAATTGCGCCGTGCTCTCGCGGGTGGACGTAGCAGGGCCACCGCATGCTCGGAAAGACCGCCAAACTTGCCGGGTCGGACGGGCCGGAGCTTGCCCTGAGCCTGCCCAATGGGTGCCCGTCCGCGCGCGGAGGTGCCGGCGCCTCCCGCAAGCGTCCGGCGCTGGGCGGGCCGGGAGGCCCGCTGCTACCCACTGCTTCTAAAGCCTGCTCGAGAATGTGGTTATCCTGGGTGACGTGGACGGCGAATTTGCGCGGGGTGGGCGGCCGGCGTAGAGTGGCGCACGTTTCCGCGGTTGACTCCATCACCCAACGCGGTCCGCATCCGGCCCCCATGCGCATCCGTGACCTGTTCCGCCGCGACCGTCCCTTGTTTTCCATCGAACTGTTCCCCCCCAAGTCCGCGGCGGGGGTGGAGAGCCTGAAGGCCCGCCTGGAGGAGATCAAGGTCCACGCGCCGGACTTCGTCTCGGTCACCTACGGCGCGGGCGGCGGCACGCGCCACACCACCTGGGAGATCTGCGCCCACATCAAGCACCGCCTGGGGCTGGAGGCGATGGCCCATCTCACCTGCGCGGCCCACACGCGGGCGGAGATCGGCGCGCTGCTGGACGAACTGCGCACGGCGGGGATCGAGAACATCATGGCGCTGCGGGGCGACCCGCCGCCGGGCCGGCCCTTCGCGCCGCCGGCCGACGGCTATGCCCACGCCGTGGACCTGGTGCGGGTGATTGGCGCGCGCAACGAATTCGGCATCGGCGTCGCCGGCTACCCCGAGGGTCACGTGGAGGCGCCCAGCTACGCCGCCGACCTGCGGCGCCAAGTGGAGAAGATCCAGGCGGGCGCCGATTTCGTGGTGTCCCAGTTCTTCCTGGACAACGGCCACTTCCTGCGCTGGCGCGACGATCTGCGCCGGGCCGGAGTCAACGTGCCCATCGTCGCGGGGATCCTGCCCGCGGTTTCCACCGTTCAGATCGCGCGCTTTGCAAAG
>JBGPEV010000416.1:0-3760 GCA_041482995.1 bacterium
CCGCGCACTTCTCTCCGCGCCTCTACGCTTCTATCTCTCACGAAATTCCTATGCCTTTAGCTCAGTTTGGGAGTCGACACTGCGCCGCACCCCCCTCTGACTCGCCTCACGGCGGGTCTGTCTCCCCCCGTAAACGGAGGGAGACAACGGCCATGCCCATGATTCGGGCAGTTTCCCTCTCCGTTTACGGGGAGGGACAGGGCCCGCAGGGGCCAGGGTGGGGTACGGCGGCCAAGCGTTGGCCCATGCTGAGCTAAAGGCATAGGCATTTCTCGCGATCAGGAAGCATCCCAAATAGCACCGGCTGCCAGCCCCCCTACAGCGCCGCGTACCAGTCGTAGCCGTCCTCGGCCCAGTCGTCGCGTGGGCGGCGTCCGACCCGCTTGGGCGGGGCGCGGCTCCACCTTCAACTGCCGGTCGTCGTGGGTCGTGTCTTCCGGCAAGCCCGAGTCATCCGTGGTGTCCGCGGCCAACATCCCGGGTCAACGCCCAGTGGCCCAAACCGCAATCGTTCTCCCTTTGGGTTGCATGGATCACGTTGCGGAAACACGAAAGCGTTATAATCCGGTGTCCAGAAATCCGGGAACCGGCCGCGGCACAGGGCCCTGGGGAGGCGCCAGCATGGACATCATCAAGTGGGATGACTCCTGCAGCGTCGGAGTCAAGGAGTTGGACGACCAGCACAAGAACCTGTTCGCCATCTGCAACCGGCTCATTCGCCTGGTGGCGGAAAACCGGGTGGAGGAAATCGGCCGGGAAACGATCGAGGAATTGATCGACTACACGGAGAAGCATTTCCGGCGCGAAGAAGAATTGATGGACAAGGCAGGCTATGCCGATAGCAAGGCGCATCGCGAGGAGCACAAGAAGATGACCAACGACGTGCTCCTGTTCAAGAGCGACTACCTGGCCCGCAACCTGGATCAGTCCGCCGTCACCCAGTTCCTCATCGCGTGGATCCAGCACCACGTCAAGGGTGTCGACCGCGACTACATCGGCCAGATGAGCCGGGCGGGGATTTCCTGAGCGCCCGGGGCCGGATCAGTCCCCGATGCGGGTCCAGCCGGCGCCGGCCAAGCCGCGCGCTTCCAGGAAGGTGCGCAGGGTGTGCGCCTCGGAACCGCTGAAGCGCGCCGCCAGCGCGTCAAGCACCGGCGTGCCGGGCGCGGCGCCGATGGCCTCCAGCAGGCGGGGAAGATCCTCCGCGCGCACGGTCACCTCATACTCGTATTCGGTGTTGCCCTTGCCGAAGAAGGCCTCGACTCCCGGCCCCAGGTCCTGCCCCTCGATGGTCAGGAGGCCCTGGGCGTCCAGGCGCGCGCCCACGTAGCGCATTCCTTCCGCGTCCTCGGTGCGCACCAGCGTGATTGCCGCGCCGGCCATCTCCCCTCATCGGTAATCCGCAACGTCCCAAGCGCCTACATCACGGGCGAGCGCCCGCCGTCCACGTTGATGGAGGTGCCGGTGACGTAGGAGGCCTTGTCGGAGGCGAGGAAGCAGGCCATCTGGGCGAATTCCTCCGCCCGGCCAAAGCGGCCCAGCGGCACGGGCTTGCCCTTCTCCTGGTAGTACTGCTCCATCGTCTGGTGCGGCGCGTCCTTGGCGCGGCGCTGCACCCACTGGTCGCTCTCGATCAAGCCCACGTGCAGGGAATTGACCAGCACGTTGAACGGCGCACCCTCGCCCGCCTGCACCTTGGTGAGCGCCTTGCCGGCGGCGCGCGTCACCGCCGTGGGCGCCCCGCCCGCGCTGGGGGCCTTGGCGCCCACGTTGAGCACGTTGATGATGCGCCCCCAGCGCCGCTGTTTCATGCCCGGCCAGGCGAGCCGCGTGAGCCGGATGGCGGAGAACAGCTTCAAGTTGAAGTCCTCCTGCCAGACCTCGTCGGTGATGGATTCGAACGCGCCCGTGCGGGAGGTGCCCACGTTGTTCACCAGGATGTCGACCGGCCCCAGTTGCCGCGTGACCGTGCCGTAGGCCTCGCCCAGCGCCTTGGCCTGGGTGACGTCGCAGGGGATCGCGGCCACCTTGGCCTTGGGCGCCGCCGCGAGGATTTCCGCGCGCGCCTCGTCCAGGAGGGTGGCGCGCCGCGCGAAGAGCGCCACGCTCGCCCCCGCCTCTGCAAAGACGCGGCCCATCGCCCGGCCCAGGCCCAGGCTCCCGCCCGTGATCAGCGCGATCTTGCCATCCAGTCGAACGTCCATGAGGACTCCCTTGCGGCAGAAGTGAGAGCGGCGGCCCGTGCAACCCGGGGGTGGCGCGGGAATAGGCTTGCTTACCGCAAGAACGGAGAACGCGCTACCAAGGAGGGAATCTTGGGGTGCTCGGCCGGGCTCGAACCGCGGATTCCCCGCTGCGCCCGGAACGGCGACCCCATCTCCCCCTCGCTTGCGAGGGGGACAGGCCGCGCAAGCGGCCAGGGGGAGTCACGGCGAGACGCCGGGCTGCTTTCCGCCTTGCTCCAGCTCGCGGTGCACGCGGGCGGCCTCGTCCAGCAGGGCCTTGGGCATGCGGTCGCCGAACTTGGCGAAGTAGGCCTCGATCTCGCCGATCTCCTTGCGCCAGCCGGGTCCGTCCACGGAGGTGAGCTCCTGCATGGCGGCGGGACCGATCGCCAGGGCCTGGGTGTCGATCGCCCCGGGGGTGGGCAGGAAGCCGATGGGCGTGCGCACGGCCCCGCCCCGCCCCGCGCAGCGCTCGAGCACCCAGCGCAGCACGCGCAGGTTCTCGCCATAGCCCGGCCAGAGGAACTTGCCGTCCGCCCCGCGGCGGAACCAATTGACGTTGAAGATCTTCGGCAGCCGGTTGGACTTCTGGCCGAAGCTGAGCCAGTGGGTCCAATAGTCGGCCATGTTGTAGCCGCAGAAGGGCAGCATGGCCATGGGGTCGCGCCGCACCACGCCCACCTGGCCCGTGGCGGCAGCGGTGGTCTCCGACCCGACAGAGGCCCCCACGAACACACCGTGATTCCAACTGAGCGACTCCAGCACCAAGGGCGCCAGGGCGGCGCGCCGCCCGCCGAACAGGATGGCGGAGATGGGCACGCCCTCCGGCGCATTGGCCTGGTCCGAGAAAGTGGGCAATTGCGTGTTGATGGCCGTCACCCGCGAATTGGGGTGCGCCGCCGGGCCGTTGCCGCCGGCATAGGGCCGCCCCTGCCAGTCCTCCAGCCCCTGGGGCGGGGCGTCCGACAGCCCTTCCCACCAGGGCTGCCGGTCCGGCGTCAACGCGACGTTGGTGTAGATCGTATCGTGCTGGACGGCGGCGAGCAGATTGGGGTTGGTGTGGGCGCTGGTGCCGGGCGCGACGCCGAAGAAGCCCGCCTCGGGGTTGATCGCCCACAGGCGCCCATCCGCGCCCAGGTGCATCCAGGCGATGTCCTCGCCCACCGTCCAGATCTTGTAGCCCCGCTGGGATTCCGGCGGAATCAGCATGGCCAGGTTGGTCTTGCCGCAGGCGGAAGGAAACGCGGCGCACACGTAGTGCGTTTCGCCCGCCGGGGTCTCCACGCCCATGATGAGCATGTGCTCGGCCAGCCAGCCCTCGTGCCGGGCGTCCCAACTGGCCAGGCGCAGGGCGTGGCACTTCTTGCCCAGCAGCGCGTTGCCGCCATAGCCCGAACCCACGCTCTTGATCGTCCGCTCCTGGGGAAAGTGCATGATCAAGCGCCGCTCGGGACTCAGGTCGCCGTTGGAGTGCAGCCCCTTGATGAACGCCCCGTTCTGCTCGATCTTGCGCAGCGCCGGGGTGCCCATGCGCG
>JBGPEV010000417.1:0-3754 GCA_041482995.1 bacterium
AACTATCCCGCACCCGGCGGGTGAACCCACCGGACCGCGGCGCAGCCGCTCCTGTCAAGGGAAAATCGGAAATGGCACGGAGTGTGACCACGGAGTCAGGTTCTCTATTTGGAAGCTAGAGGGCAAGTGGAGCCAGTGGCGACCGACAACTATCGTGATTCAAAACACATGCTGCCTGTCGGTACTATCGTACACAATCGATACTGCTCTCGAACCGGATACAAGGTATTATTGGCAGGTTAGGCCGCGCTATTCTAAGGGCGGGTCGATAGTGACAGGAGAATGGAGTCGCTTCAGTTATTTTGGATTCGGTGGAGCATTTATCGCTTGGGGAAGCGACATGCCGTATTTCTTCAACGTGTCGGCTACAGCCAAGTAGACAACTGCGGCATGCGCGCCGAAGTGCACTTCGAAAGGGAGATGTGCCTGTCGCCCGCCGCCGCGCTGGACCGGCTGGCGGGCGCATGCATGGCCGTGCGCGAGCAGGAACAGGCGCTGAAGGACTTCGCCCACGGCCCGGAGTTCACGCTCGACCGGCTACTCGACCGGTTGAAGTGAACGGGGCCCCAGCGAGTGGACTACGGAAAATCGCCTATCCGCGGATGACGCGGATTCGAAGCAGTCTCAACATTCGCCGGGCGCTCCGGACCGCCCCCTGACTCGCTGCGCCGGAGCCTTGCCGAAGGCGCCGGCAACGCTGCGCGAGTCAGTCCCCCTCCGAAAACGTGACATTTGCGTAACTGGAGGTTCCGCCGGTGGCCGCCCTTCGCGGAGTTTACACTTGAGCCCTTCGCTTCGCTCAAGGGTAAACTCCGCGAAGTGCTCAAGGGTAGGCTCCGCAGCGCGCCCCGCGGGCCACATTGGGCGATTCCCGCCGCGCCGTGACTGGCGGCGGAACGGCTCGTTCCCCCGCCCCGATTGCGTCGACCGCCCAGCGCAGTCCCGGGTGCTCTCCGTGGTAGGCAGCACAAACGTTCCGCGCGGCCCCGCACCGGCCCCGGAAGCGCGCCGGCGCGCATTTCTCCGGCGCTCGGCAGTGTGCTACAAGGGACAGGACGTGGCCCGCGGCCCGCAGGGAAGGGCGGCCCGGGCGAGACCGCGAGGGACGGCGCCCCTGCAGGCTGGGGCGGCCCCGCACCCTCGGCCCAGCAGGAGCGCGATTCATGGCCGGTGTCCGGCACATTGTGGAATCCCAGCAGTTCGATTCCGATTTCCTGTCCGAACTGTTTCGCCGGGCGGAGGCCTTGCGGCAGGACGGCTATGCCGGGCGGCTGGAAAAGGTCATCCTCGCTTCCCTGTTCTACGAGCCGTCGACGCGCACCCGGTTTTCCTTCGAAGCGGCCATGCATCGCCTGGGCGGCGCGGTGATCGCCACCGAGAACGCGCGGGAGTTCTCGTCCTTCGCCAAGGGAGAATCCCTGGAGGACACGATCCGCATCCTCTCCGGCTATTCCGACGTGATCGTGATGCGCCATTACGAGATCGGCGCGGCCAAGCGCGCCGCGGAAATCTCCCCCGTGCCGATCCTCAACGCGGGCGACGGCGCGGGCCAGCATCCGACGCAAGCCCTGCTGGATTTGTTCACGCTGCACCGCAAATTCGACCGCGTGGACGGGCTCAAAGTGGCCATGGTGGGCGATCTGCGCTACGGCCGGACCGTGCGCAGCCTGGCCTACCTGCTGGCGAAGTATTCCGGTGTGGAACTGACCTTTGTGGCGCCCCCCGTGTGCCAGATGCACGACGACATCAAGGGCTATCTGGAGCGCCACAACGTGCGCTGGCAGGAAGAGAGCGACCTGAGCAAGGTGCTGCCCCGGGTGGATTGCGTCTACATGACCCGCATCCAGAAAGAGCGCTTTCACGACATGCGCGAATACGAGAATGCGAACAACCTCTACCGCCTGACGGTGGCAAGCGTGGAGCAGATGCGGCCCGATGCGATCGTCATGCACCCCCTGCCCCGCGTGGGCGAAATCGACCCGGCCGTGGACGACAACCCGCGGGCGCAATACTTCGACCAGGCGCGCAACGGCCTGTGGATCCGCATGGCCCTCATCCTCTACGTCTTGAAGCACTGGGGCTAGGCGTCATGAACGATCGCCACGAATGGATGAGAAGCCTGTTTGAGGCGTTGACTTCGAAACGCCTGTCTCGTAATAAATATTTTGCTTCCTTCGAGCGCGGCTGGGCCAAGGTGGTACACCGCCGGTATCGCGTTGTACGCGCCCTGAAAATGGAGGCGGAGCGGCTGGCTGGAATTCCAGATTCCTTTTGCCGCGTGCAACCGGCGGCGGAGGGTGTCCACCTTTCCCTCCACAGTCCACGCATGCGCTATCGCCGGGATGTCGCCCTGTTTTCCCACGAGTGGGAGTGGTTGAACCAGCAGGCGGAAGTGCGGCAATTGTTGTGTTCGCCCGCTCACGTGCCGGCACGTGCGGTGGGGCACCACCTACCTGCTCCCGCACCCCGCTAACCCGCAGGGGCGCTCCTGGGGACTGCCATGCAACTGACCAAGGAAATCTTCACGCGGCTGAAAGAGAACGTCGTCTTTTTCAAGAATTTCAACGACGGCGAGTTGCTGGGGGTTCTCAAGAGCACGCAGCAGGAGGTGTTCAAAGACGCGGAAATCGTCTTCAAGGAAGGCACCCGGGGCGATAAGATGTACATCATCATCTCCGGGAAAATCAAAATCAGCCGGTATCTGGGCAACAAGCAGGAAGAAGTGCTGGCCACCCTGGAGAGCGGAGCGCTGTTCGGGGAAATGGGGCCGATCGATCAATCGCCCCGCTCCGCCCGGGCCACGGCCGCCGGGGATACGGTGTTGCTCAGCCTGCGGGAATCCCTGCTGCGGGAAAACAACCTGGGGCTGGCCTATAAGCTGTACAAGAACTTTTCGGTGATGCTCGCCGAGCGCCTGCGCGCGACCAACCAGCGCCTGACCGACCTGTCCGTGTCCGACCGGGATTCTTCCGAGAAGATCAAGTCGCTCATCAAGAAGCGCATGGAATCGGGCCTGGGGTTGAAGGGCACCGATCTGCGCAACGCGAACCTGACCGAAGTGTTTCTGCACAACGCCGATCTGAAGGATTCGCTCATGCTCAACGCCAACCTGAGCGGAGCGAAGATGAAGAGCGCGCTGATGCAGGGCGCCAAGCTGGTCAACGCGAATTTCTCCGGCGCGGACCTGAGCGGGGCGAACCTGCAGGGAGCCGATCTCACGGGCGCCAATCTGACCGGCGCCAATCTGATGGGCGCCAATTTGACGGGCGCCAATTTGACGGCGGCCGACCTGGCGGAAGCCCAAGTTCAGGCCATTCCGACCCTCGATCCCGTCAAGCGGCAATCCTCCTGAGCCGAGACGTGGGTTCCGCCGGCGCCGTCCCAGGGCGGAGGCGCCGCTCCCCGGGATTTTCCATTCGATTGTTTTGCGGCGGTATTTCATGAGCGGCCGCGCGCCCGGGGGCGTGGCGGCAGTCTGGCGGTAGGCAGGCCCCGCGGGGTTCCGCCCGCGTGGGCGAACGCCACGCACCGGCACGGCGCGCGGGACTTCCATCCTCCGGCGTGAGTGCCGGACCCGGCCCGGGCAACCGCATTCTCGAAAAGACCGCCAACACCTAGCCCGGATATTTCACCAAAGGGGAGGCGAAATCCCTTAGAATCCCTGTGTTGACAAGGCGGCAAAGCCTTCAGGGAGGAGGGATTTCGCCATGACGATTCGTAGCAGGGATCAACTAGACTTTCCAGGGTGCCAAGG
>JBGPEV010000418.1:0-3751 GCA_041482995.1 bacterium
CGTCACCAGCGTCTTGGCGCCCTGGGCCACCAGCGACTCGAGCACCTGCCGGGCCAGCGCCGCGCCCTCGATCGGCTCTGTGCCGGTCATCAACTCGTCCAGCAGCACGAGGCTGCCCGGCCCGGTGGCATTGAGCAGGCGCGAGAGGAACTGCACCTGCGCCGAAAAGGTGGACAGGGACGTGCGCAAGTCCTGCCGGTCCCCGATGTCCGCCCAGACGTCGGGGAACCAATCCATGCGGGAGCCGCTCTGCACCGGCAGGTGCATGCCCGCACGCACGAGCAGGGCGCACAATCCGATCGCCTTCAGCAGGACCGTCTTGCCCCCGGTGTTGGCGCCGGAAATGATGAGACACCGCACTTCGGCGCCCAGCCGCACCTCGTTGCGAACGACTTCCTCCCCGCGCAACAGCAGCAAGGGGTGGCCGACTCCCCGCAAGTCGATCTCGCCGCCGTTCCCCACCTCGGGAGGCGCCCCGTGCAGATCCCCGCTCAGGCGCGCCTGGGCATGCAGCAGATCGACCCGCCCCGCCCATGCGATGTTGTGCCGCAAGCTGGAGGCGGAATAACCGACCCGGCCCGAGAGTTCGCGCAGGATGCGCTCCACCTCGATGTCCAATTGCTTTTCCGCCAGCGTGAGCGCATTGGTCTCGTCCACGATCCCCTGGGGCTCCACGAACAGCGTGGCGCCGCTGGCGGAAACGTCGTGGACGATCCCGGGCACCTGGCCCTTGAAGTCCGCCTTGATGGGGATCACGTAGCGGTGGCCGCGCAGGGTGTACACCTTGTCTTGCAGGGCCGGTTCCAGCGCGCGGGTGCGGAGCAGCCCCTCCAACCGGCGGTGGAGGGACTCGCGCCGCTCGCCGATCTCCCGGCGCAATCCGGCCAGGGCCGGATACGCGCGGCCGTCCAGTTCGCCCGCCGGGTTGATTGCGGCGGAAAGCAGGGCCACCAGCTCATCCTCGGAATGCACCTCGTCCGCCAGGTCCCGCAGGTGGGTCAGCTCGGTGACCTGCCGCAGGGCCGCCCCCAGCGCCAGGATGCCCCGCTGGGTCTGGAGCACGGCGGACAGTTCGTGCACCTCCAGGCGACCTTCCTTCTCCGCCCGCTCCAGCAGTTCCCCCACCGCCTGAATCCCCGCGAAGGGAATCCGGCCGATCTCCCCGGTGAGGCGCTTCATCTCCTCGATCCGGATCAGCGATTGCCGGATCGCCTCCACGTCGTCCAGGAAGCGCAGGCCGGCCAGTTGGGCGCGTCCATAGGACGTGGCGAGGCGCTCCTCCAGGGCCAGCAGAACGCCGGGCCACTCCAGGGCGGTGAGGCTGCTGTCGGCGGGACTGTCGTCGGGACGCATGGGGAGGGGCCGGTGGGGCGGTCAGGCCGGGTGCACGCCGCGCAGCAACTCCACGCACTCCTGCGCGGTGATCGAGCCCATCCGCCGCAACACGATCACCCGGGTCGCGGGCCAGGGCATGGCGGCGTTCTCGGACGGGGTCCAGTAGTCCGGCACGATCAACACGGCCGGCACTTGGCGCAGGCTGGGCAGTTGGCCGCGGATGTGCTCCAGCAACCGCCCGGCCACCGCCGCGCGGTGCTCGATCAGGATCAGGTCCGCGTGCAGATCCTGCAGGGTGGTGGTGATCACCGCCAGGTAGTTGCGGAACAGGGCGTCATTCTGCCGCTCCAGTTCGGCCTGGATGCGCTCCCGCACCCCTTGCGGATTGGCGCCCTCCTCCTGGGCGCGCCGCACCAGGTCCGCGCGCTCCGCCGCCGGCAGGGCGTCCAGCGGCTCGAAGTCGTAGGGCACCGCCACGGACAGTTCCTCGCTGAAGCGCGGATAGAGGCTGCGGCACGCCTCCAGCAGCGCCGGGCGGTTTTCGCCCATGGAGCTGATCATCAACACGCGGCTGATCAGCGCGCGGGAGAACCATTGCCGTTCGTGCCGGTGGCGCACCTGTTCCAATTGGGCGATCAGGCGCTCCCTGTTGGCGTTCAGCCAGCCCTGCAAGGTCTGCGACACCCAGCGCCGCACCAGTTGCTGGGTGGCGGCCAGGGTCTTGCCGCCCTCCTCCTGGTAGAAGCGCAGCGCCTCCTCGGCTTCCGCGAGTTGGTGGCGGGCGGCCGTCAAATCCTCCTCGAGCCGGGTGCGCTGCTCCTTCAGGCGCTCCCGGGAGGCCAGGGTGATCACCAGCAGCCCATGCTGGGCGTACTCCCGCACGGGCTCCAGCGAAAGATTGCGCATCGCCTCGGGCGAGTTGAACGGAGACAGATCGAACCAGCGCTTCTTGGGCACGCCGGAGAGCGCCTGCAGCACGGCGCCGGCCTCCTCCTGGTCGTGGCTGAACACCAGCACCTGTTTGACCGGCTCCGGCAGCGCGCCGCTCCAGATCTGCAGCGTGTCGCGCGCCTCCAGCAATTCCGTCAGCCGCGTGACCGCGCCCGCCAGCACGTCCACCTCCTGGTGCAGCAGCAACTGGCGCTTGTCCGCCAGGCCCAGTCCGGAATCCACGCGGGACGCCCGCGCCCGCACCTGCTGCTTCTGCTCGGCAAAGGCGGCCGGTGAGAGTTCCGGCAGCATCACGTCCGCCGGATCGAACGGCACCTGCGCGGACGGCGGCAGGCCGGCCAGGGCCGCCCAGCCGGGCGAAAGCTCGTCGGCGATGTACAAGACCTGGGGCGTTTCCACCTGGTTGCCCAGTCCGTCCCCGCTCCAGGGGGCCAATTGCACCAGCAGCGTGGGTTCGCGGAACTGCCCCTCCTCGGGCTGGACGACGGGCGCCACGCGGGCGAAGCCCAGCGCCGCCAGATGGGCCGTCAGTGTCTGATTGAGCAGGGGCACCCCACCCCCGCAGAAGACGGGCAGATCGCGCTTGGTTTCCCCCAGGCGATTGAGCTGCGTGATGGCCCGCCAGCGTTTCACCTGCCGGCGGGAGGCGCGCTGCAGGGCTTCGGAAAACCAGGCGAAATGGGGCGAGACGTCGGAAAGCTGGCCGACGTCCAGGACGTGGCCAAAGGTCACCGTGCCCACCGTGACCCCCCGGATGCGGTCGCTGGGAATGCCCGGAAAGAGGAACAGTCCCTTGGACTCGCGAATCAGGCCGGTTGCACCCTCCTTGGGCAGGCGCACCTTGAGCTGGCGCAAGGTGCGCCGCAGCCACTCCTCCACGCCCAGCGTCTCCTCGCCCACGATCACCGCCTCCAACTCGGAAAAGCCGACCAGCGTGCCGGGCTTGAGCTGATGGGGTGCAGCGTCCACCGGCTGGCCCCGCCGCGGCCGCAGGCGCAGCGCGGTCACGTGATCGTTGAGGCGCACCCGGGGGAAGCCGGCCGGGAACGAACGCAACACGAGCGCGGGATCGGAGAGCGCGAAATTGGCGCGGTTGTCGAGCAGCAGCCGCACGGGGAAGGGCCCCTGGATCAACTGCCGGACGCCATGCTCCACCGAGTTCAGCACCATGACCAGGCTCTCGGCCGCATCGCGAGATTGGGCCTGGATCTGCTCCAAGAACGACAGCCGCTCGCTCCAGTCCCCGCCCGTGGGCGGCTCGCACATGAGGAAATCGGGCTCCTCCCTGCGCCATTGAGCGGGAAAATAGTCGTGCAGGAGGAATTGCACCTCTTCCGGAGAGGCGAAGATGCCGGCGGCGAACGGATGGTTGGGGAGGCGGGTGCGCAGGTGGTGGAAAACGTTCTTCCAGACCGGTGCGGACAATCCCATCGCGATGATCTTGACGAGCATGAGCTTCAAGACC
>JBGPEV010000419.1:0-3726 GCA_041482995.1 bacterium
CGTGAACGAGCACCACTCCAACGGCTACGGCCTGATGCCCTCGCCCAACCTGATCGCGGCGACCCTGGCCCGCAACACGCGGGACGCGGCGATCTGCGTGATGGGCAATTCGCTGGCGCTCTACAATCCGCCCCACCGCGTGGCCGAGGAAATGGCGATGCTGGACTGCATCTCCGGCGGGCGGCTGATCGCGGGGTTCCCCGTGGGCACGCCCATGGACACCTGCTACGCCTACGGCACCAATCCCAGCACGCTGCGCGAGCGCTACTACGAGGCGCACGACCTGATCATGAAGGCGTGGACCACGCCTGAACCGTTCGCCTTCAACGGGCGGTTCAATCAGCAACGCTACGTCAACATCTGGCCCCGGCCCATCCAGAAGCCCCATCCTCCGGTCTGGATTCCCGGCGGCGGGTCGGTGGAGACCTGGCGCTGGTGCGCGGAGATGAATTACGTCTACTCCTACCTGTCCTATTACGGCTACAAGGCGGGGGCGGAGACGATGAAGGGCTTCTGGGAGGAGATCCAGCGGCTGGGCAAGGACCCCAATCCTTACCGGGCGGGCTTCCTGCAGTTCGTCGGGGTGGCGGAGACGCGGCGGGAGGCGGAGCGCCTTTACAAGGAGGCCGCGGAGTACTTCTACGACCGCTGCCTGCACATCGATCCGCGCTTTGCCGCGCCACCGGGCTATTCCACCGAGGCCACGCTGCGCGCCAAAGTGCAGTCCCAGATCGCGCTGGCGGCGGAGCGCAACGCCATCCGCGCGGCGGCCCGCACGTGGGAGGACATCGTGGAGCGCGGCTACGTGATCATCGGCGGCCCCGATGAAGTCGCCGAGAAGCTGCGCAACGTGGCCACCAGCCTCAACGTCGGCCACCTGATGCTGCTGCTGCAGTTCGGCAACATGAGCAAGGAATTGGCGATGTACAACACCCGGCTCTTTGCCGAGCGCGTGAAGCCCCAGGTGGAACACCTGTTCGATGACCAGTGGGAGGACCCCTGGTGGCCCACGCCCCTGCCGCGGGAGTCCCGCGTCACGCCGCACGGAGCCGGCGCATGAGCGCGCCCCGCGAACGCACGGTGACCGTGAACGGCCAGCCCTGCCGCGTGTGGGAGATGGGACGGGGCGAGCCGCTGGGCTATTTGGCGGGCTTCGCCGGGCTGCCCCGCTGGCCGGAGGTGCTGACGCGCCTGGCGGACCACCGCCGGGTGATCGCGCCCAGTCTCCCCGGCTTTCCCGGAGCAGTCGGGCACACGGTGTTGGACAATCACCTGGACTGGCTGCTCGCCACCCAGGAGCTGTTGAGCAAGGCCGGGCTCGCGGGCGCCGACCTGATGGGCGCATCGGTGGGCGGCGCGCTGGCGGCGGACGTGGCGGCCTGCTGGCCGGGGCTCGTGCGGCGGTTGATTCTCCTGGCGCCGTTGGGGCTCTACGATGCCGCCCTGCCCATGCTGGATGTGTTCGCCGTTCCGCCCCGTGCGCTGGCGCAGACCCTTTGCGCCCAGCCGGCGGTTTTTCAGGCCCTCACGGCCACGCCGCCGGGCGAACCGGAGGCCGAGTGGCAGATCGTGCAGACCCGCGCGCTGGAAGCCTCGGCCCGGTTGCTCTGGCCCCTGGGCGATACGCGCCTCGCCAAGCGCCTGGGCCGCATCACGGCACCGACGCTGATTCTTTGGGGCAGCGCGGACCGCGTCGTCGCGCCGGAGCTTGCCAAGCGCTTCGCGGAAGGAATCTCGGGAAAGACGCGGTTGCAGACGATTGAGAGCGCCGGCCATTTGGCCGATCTGGATGCGCCCGGCGCCGTGGCCAAGGCCGTGCTGCGGTTCCTCGGATCGGGCGAAACCCGCCGCCCGGCACCCCAGCGCGCGAAACCCGCGAAACGCCGTTCCGCCGCGAGCGCCCGCAAGGCGGCGCCCCGCGCCAAGTCCGGCGGGACTTCAGAGCGCCGCGGGCGGTGACCGGCGATGTCCTCGACCGGGCGATTTCCCCACGCGGGGGTTGGCGCGCCGTGCGGAAGGAGGGAGGGCGCTCACTCGACCGCGGGCTGCACCGCGTCCGGCGGCAGCGGCCGCATCGCGGCGGGGTCCGTCCAGCCGTCAAAGCACTCGCTGCGCGACGCGACGGCGTCGTGCCGCGGCGTCGGCTGATCCGGAATGTGCTGGATCTTCCCCCCGGCCAGTTGGAACTGCCGCAATGCCCGCTGGATTTGCCGTTCGCTGATCGGCGCCATTCGTTTGTTCATGGCCGGAGCTCCTGCAAAGAAAATACCCCCTCGGCTGCGGGCGTGCGCGAAGGCAGTCGCACGTCGAGGTCTCGCCGGCTGCGGCCGGGCGCATCGTTGGCCTCGGGGTCCCGGGCAAACGCGATGAATTGGCCCGACGCCCGGTAGGCGGCCATCACGGCCGCCTCCTTGACCAGACAGGCCATGCACAGCATCTCTTCCCGCAGCACAGACATGGCGTGGGCCGTCATCGCTTGCCCGCAGCGGTCACACCGGGCGATCCAAAACAAAGAACGATTCTTCACCATACGTCCTCAATCGCTTGCGTCCTCCCGCTTGTTCCCGCCGACCGCCCTTTCTAAAAATCTTTCCTTTTCTGATCAACGGGATAGACTAGCTCCCGCATTGTCGGTACGGACCCCCGAAGCGCCACGCCGTTTCAGTTATGATTACGGTAGATGAGATGAAGAGAACGACCCATGACCCAGGTCAGCGCGGGGGCATGACCGAAGTCACAAAATTGGTCGTGTCCGGATCACATGTGCTAATCTCGACCCCGGGGAGCTAGTGTGCCCAACCACCAGGAGGCGAAATGGCGAAGCTCAAATTGCCGGCCCGGTCCGCTTCGGCCCCCAGCAGTTGCTTCACCTGTCAGAATCGGGATCGGGCGGAGTGGTGCGTCCTGGCTGAGGACGACGTTGCCCTGATCGACCGGATCAAGGTTTCCCGCACCTACCAGCCTGGCCAAATCATCTACACCCAGGTCGACCCGAGCCGGTTCATCTTCTTCATCGAGGCGGTCACCGTGGCGATCCGCAAGATGGACGCGGAGGGCGGATCGAAGATTCTGCGCTTGGCCCATGCGGGGCAGACCCTGGGCTATGCGGACTACTTCGGGTCGAAGGGTTACAACGGAAGCGCGGAGGCCCTTGACACCTGCACCGTCTGCCACGTGGACAGCGGGTCGTTGCGCACCTTGCTGGATCACAATCCGGGGCTGGGCCTGCGCTTTCTCACCCATGTTGCGCAGGACTTGAAGGACGCCGAGGATTCCAGCATGCAGCAGGCGCTGTACACCGTGCGCATCCGGCTGGCGCACCTGCTGCTGACCTTGAAAGACCGCTACGCCACGGTATCCGACGACGGGACGCTGACCCTGACGCTACCGATGACCCGGCAGGATATCGCGGCGCTCCTGGGGGCGCGGCCGGAAACGATCTACCGCACCATCCAGCAGATGGAGTTGGACAATGTCGTGACCTTCGCCGGCCACAATGTGATCATTCCCGACCTGGACATTCTGCTGGACGAGATCGAAGCCACCTAGCCGGTTCCCAGTCCCCAACCGCCGCCACGGCGCTAGGTTCTGTTTGAGAATGCGGAAGTCCACGCGTCCCTTCGTATCCACCCCCTGGGCCTTCGGCCCTGTCCCCCTCCACCTTGTGGAGGGGGACAACGACCCACCCAATGGGCCAGCGTGGCGGTGGTTGCTTTGTCCCTCCCC
>JBGPEV010000420.1:0-3720 GCA_041482995.1 bacterium
ATCCTCGCCATGCACCACGAGCAGGACATGCGGAAGATGGGCGGCCTGTTCAAGCACATGCCGGTCACGGGTACCACGTTCATCGCCGGCGCCCTGGCGCTCTCCGGCTTCCCCCTGGTCACCGCCGGCTTTTACAGCAAGGACGAGATTCTCTGGAACGCCTTCGCCGCCCCGGGCGGCGGCGCCGTGCTGTGGGGGGTGGGGGCGGTGACGGCCGTGCTGACCGCCTTCTACATGTTCCGCCAGGTGGGCCTGACCTTCTTCGGCAAGGCCCGCTACGACCCCCACCACGTGCACCCGCACGAGTCCCCGCGCAGCATGACGTTGCCACTGGTGGTGCTGGCGGTGCTCTCCATCGCGGGCGGGTGGCTGGGCATCCCCCACGTGTTGGGCGAACCGCTGCAGTTGCCCAACCTACTGGACCACTACTTCGAAGGCTTCTTCGCCCGCGTGCCCGCCGAGCTGGCCCACCACGGGGCGGGACTGGAACTGGGCTTGATGGCCGCCACCTCGGCCGGCGCGCTGATCGCCATGTTCGTCGCCTATCGGCTCTTCTCCGGCGATTTGCAGAACGCCGCGCGCCTGGGCCGGCAGCTCTCCGGCGTGCGCACGCTGCTGGCCAACAAGTACTACATCGACGAGTTGTACGACGCCGTGATCATCCAGCCCATCCACTGGATCTCCCGCAATGTGCTGTGGAAGTTCGTGGACGTCGGCATCGTCGACGGCACGGTGAACGCGGTGGGCGGCCTGGCCCGCTGGCTGGGCGGCGCCCTGCGCCTGACCCAGAATGGCGTGATCGAGAACTACGCGGTGGGCGTCGTGCTCGGCGCCGTGGCGATCGTCTGGTGGCTGGTGTTCTGAGGAGTCAAGCGGAGCGGGCTCATGCCGGTCGTTGAGAACCCGGCCGCCAGTGCATCCGCCTTCGCTAGCGGCGCTGGCGCCGGCCAGATTTCGGAGACCCACGCATGCCTCGAACTCTCCAGCGTGCCACGCCTGTAACGGGTGCCACGGAGCCGCCAGGGCCACCCGCGGGCCAGGCGCGGCGCTGGGTGTCGATTGGCGTGGGCTTGGCGATTCTGCAATTGACATTCGCGTTGATGGCGGAAACCAAGGCCTTGGACAAGCTCTGCCAGTGGGACTGCCGTTGGTACGGGTCCATCGTCACCGAGGGCTACCACTCCACCTGGCCCCCGCGCGCGGAGGCGCACGAATCCAACGTCGGATTCTTCCCCGGTTATCCGGCGGCGGCCTGGGTGATGTCCCATGTCCCCGGACTATCCATCGAACGGGCGCTGGTGTGGACCGCCGTGGCGTGTGCCGGCATCGCGTGGACCTATTGGGCCGCGCTGATCGGCTGGCTGCGCGGGCCGGGCAGAGGCGGCGCGCTGCCGACGATGTTCGCGATCGCCTATCCAGGCTCATTCTTTCTCGTGGCGGGCTATTCGGAGTCGCTCTTCCAGGCAGCGCTGTTGGGATTTCTCTTCTGGACCGAGCGAGCCCTGGCCCGCCCCGCCGGGTTTTCCACTCCGTGGCTGCTGGCAATTGTGCATGGCATCGCCCTCACCGCGACCCGATTTGTGGGAATCGCCGCCTTGGTCTATCCGCTGCTGCGTTGGTGGGCACTGGAGGACTACCGCTTGCGTTTCACGCCGCGCCTGGCGTGGATGGCTGGGCTGGCGCTGCTGTCCACCGGAGGGTTGTTCGCCTTTCTGGCCTATTGCCAGTGGAAGTTCGGCCACTGGAACCTCTATTTCGAAATGGTGCGGATCGGGTGGTATCCCGACCCTGGGCACGCGGTGTCCTCCTCTCTGTGGGAGGCCTTCAATGTGAACTTCTCGGCCAGCAGGCCCGACGGAACGGGCCGCCTGTTGACTTGGGCCGCGCTCCTGGCTTCGGCAGGGGGCCTCTGGATGACCCTGCGGCGCCATCCGGGCGAACGCTTGGCCGTGCCTCTGCTGGCAACCGCCCTGTGCCTGATCGGCGTGACGGTTGCCGGCCGTGCGACCATCGGCTTCGTGGGAATGGTGCGTTATTTGCTGGCGCCGATGGCGCTGCTGGTGCTGGCGTACTCCCTTCCCGGACAGCTTTCCCTGCCGTGGCTGGCGGCGCGATCGGCGGAACAGGAACGCTGGCTGCTCTGGATCCTGGTGGCGTTGCTCATGACCCTGCAAATCGCAATGCTGCACCGGTTCACCCAAGGCCAATGGGTCGCCTGAAGGGGCCATCGCCATGACGGACGCACCTTCGCCTTTCCGCACCCCGCCCGCCGCACGCGACCCGGCGATCCATCTCTCCGTGGTCGTACCCTGCTTCAACGAGAAGCAGTCCCTGCTCCGCACGGACGGCCGCTTGCGGGCGGCGTTGGCCGCTTTCGCCGGGCGGCGCTGCGAGATCGTCTATGTCAACGACGGCAGCCGCGACGGGTCGGAAGCGCTCCTGGACCAGCTCGCGGGGATACCCGGAGCGGACGTGGAAACCCGGGCGATCCACTTCTCCCGGAACTTCGGGCATTCGGCCGCCGTGACCGCGGGATTGGCCTTTGCCCGCGGGGCGATCGTGGCCATCATCGATGCGGATCTGCAGGACCCCCCCGAACTCCTGGCTCCCATGTGCGCGGAATTGGAGCAGGGCTACGATGTGGTCTACGGCCAGCGGATCGCGCGCCACGAGAACGCGTTCAAGCGGGGAACGGCATGGGGCTTCTATCGGCTGCTGAACGCCCTGAGCGATACGGACATTCCCAACGATACGGGGGACTTCCGCGTCATGCGCCGGCCGGTGGTGCAGGCCTTGCTGTCCTGCCCGGAGCGCGACCCCTTTGTCCGCGGTCTGGTGGCGTGGGTGGGCTTCCGGCAAAAGCCCTTCTTGTACGAGCGCGCCAACCGGGAGTTGGGCACGACGAAATACCCGCTCCACAAGATGTTCCGCTTCGCCTTTTCGGCGCTGTTGGCGTTCAGCGCGCAGCCGCTCTACCTGGGAATCTACCTCGGGCTGCTGGGCATCCTGTCCGCCGCCGCCATCACGGGATGGGCGCTGTGGCAATGGGGCGTCGGTCATACGGTGCCGGGATGGACATCCCTGCTGCTAGCGTATATGACCGGGCAGTCCGTCATTCTCGGCGTGCTTGGCGTTTTTGGCGTGTATTTGGCCCGCCTTTTCCGGGAGGTGCAGGGGCGGCCGCGCTTTGTCGTGCGCCGGATCAGCGGCGGCGATGCGCCGGCGGTACCGGATGCGGGCTCAAGTCCGCCGGTGCGGCAATGGCGATCGCAATTGGACACCTGACCGTTTGGGCCGGGGCCGCGCCGGCTGGGCGAGGCGCTGCGGCTCACGCAAAACGGCATGATCGAGGCCTACCCGGTAGGCGTCTTGCTCGGCACCGTGGCGATCGTCCGGTGGCTGGTGTTTTGAGGAGGCAAGCGGAGCGAGCTCATGCCGAGTGTCGACGAACTCAAAAGCATCAATCGCCTGGAGGCTGCTGGATTCAGCGGCCAGCAGGCCAAGGCCATTGTCGAAGTCGTTGAACAGGGCATTCAGCGCGGCTTCGAGCGCTTCGCCGAGGTTCTGGACCGGCGAATGGGTGAGTTCGACCATCGCCTCGACGAGATGGAACAACGCTTGAAGCTGGAAATTCAGGGTGTCCGCATGGAAATTCAGGTCGTCCGAACAGAAATGCAAACCATGCGGGCAGAACTTCTCAAGGAGCAGCGCGGCCAAATC
>JBGPEV010000421.1:0-3714 GCA_041482995.1 bacterium
CGTCTGCTCCTGCGGGCGCACTCGGGTGACCGGCACCACGCCCGCCGGCCACCCGAGGACGTTGTAGAGGCACGAGTAGGCGCCGGCGACGCCCACTTCGGCCGAGGCGCCGTGCCGCAGGGCGGGCAACCCGCACGAAGGGGAGAGCACCAGGTCCGCCCGCCCGTGGGGTGTCGTGTCCAGCGCGGCCAACCACTGCGCCTGGTAGTCCATCTGGCGTTGCACCCAATCCCAATGGACGGCCGCGCTGTGGGGGCCGAAGAGCGGGATCAGGCCGGCGGCCTTGCCCCGCCGCGTCATGCGCAACAGCGTCTGCAGGAACGGGCGCAACTTCCGCGGCGTCGTGCAGATCTGCTCCAACTGCTTAATGCGGAAGTCGCGCTTGGAGCGCCCGAGAAACCGCCGCATCCCCGCCATGCCGTCGGCGGAGAGCAGGCTGTACAAGATCGCGATCGCGAATGCCGGCGGCGGCGGCTGGATGAACACGATGCGCGCGCCCCGGCGCAACAGGGCTTCGGACGCCTGCCGCACCGCCCGCCCATAAGCGGCGGAGGCCTCGAACGCCCCGTCCTCGTTGAGCACGGCCACGTTCAGGCCGGACAGGTCCACTTGGCGGTAGTCTCCCAGGGGCACGGTGGGCTCGTTCAGGGGCGTCGCGGCAACGCGCAGCCCCAGGGCGGCGTCGCCGACGTTGCGGGCGAACACGCCCACCTGACTCACGATGCCGCGCTGGCCCAGGGGGAAGCTGCCGCGGCCGAAGTCGGGCATGCGCCCCGCCGTGGGCTTGATGCCGACGATGCCGCAGAACGCGGCCGGCACGCGGCTCGAGCCGCCGATGTCCGTGCCGAGCCCCAGGGGCACGCCGCCCGCCGCGACGATGGCGGCCTGCCCGCCGGAGGAGCCGCCGGGGCTGCGCGCCAGGTCCCAGGGATTGTTGGTGCGGCCGTAGACCGGGTTGTCGCACTCGATGAAGGCGAGCATTTGCGCCACGTTGGTCTTGCCCAGGACGACGGCGCCGGCGGCCCGCAGGCGCGCGACGTAGGGGTCGTCCTGCTCGGCCAGATGTCCGCGACGCGCGGCCACTCCGAACGTGGTGGGGGTGCCGGTCACGTCCAGGCATTCCTTCACGGTCACGGGCACGCCGTGCAGCGCGCCCAAGGGCTCACCGGCCGCGCGCCGGCGATCCGCCGCCCGGGCTTCCTCCCGCGCCTCGGCATAGCGCTTCACCACCAGCGCATTGAGCGCGCCGTTCACCGCCTCGATGCGGGCGATGTGGGCTTCCACGGCTTGCTCCGCCGAGACGGCGCCGGACGCTAGGTGCGTTGCCAGTTCCTGCGCGCCCAGGTGCCACAGGGGCCGGGTGCCGAGCGATACCGCCGATGAATTCTCGGATTTCATTCGTTGTTGCCTCCGCCGAGAGGGCGCATCGCACGGCGCTGCTGGCGCCTCCGGCGCTGGCCCCTACATGTCCTGCGTGCCCGCGCGTGCGAGGTGCAAGCCTGGCGATCCGGGGTGAATATCCCTCGCAGTCCCTTGGTGTCCGGAGCCTGCCCTCGAGCGCAGCGAAGGGTGTCCTTTGTGGTGAGAAGGCGGTTATCGTTCACCACCCCAATTGCCGCGCCGCCAGTTCCTTCATGATCTCCTCCGCGCCGCCGCCGATGGCGT
The DNA here is from genome assembly GCA_041482995.1 of bacterium. Lineage (GTDB taxonomy): Bacteria > SAR324 > SAR324 > SAR324 > JACQKK01 > JBGPEV01. Next base: position 1,666 of record JBGPEV010000421.1, read on the forward strand.
TGACCTTCACCTCGCGGTAGATGCGCTCGACCTTGGTGCCGCGCATGAAGCCCATGCCGCCGTGAATCTGCACGGCTTCCGAGGCGCAGAAGGCCATGGTTTGCGTGGCCTGATTCTTCAGCATCGCCACGTCGGCCGCCGGAACGTCGCCCTGTTCCATGCGCCAGGCGGTCTGCTCCAGGTAGGCCTGGGTGGCCTGGATGCGCATGGCCATGTCGACCAGCTTGTGCCGGATCACCTGCTGCTGGATGAGGGGCTTGCCGAAGGTCTTGCGTTCCCGCGCCCAATGGACGGCCTCCTCGAGGCAGACCTGGGAGAAGCCGTTGGCCCCCGCGGCCATGCCCAAGCGCTCGCCGTTGAAGTTGAGCATGATGCCGCGGAACCCCTCGTGCTCGCCGCCGATGAGGTTTTCCGCCGGCACGCGGCAATCGTCGAAGTGCAGGGCGGCCGTGTCCGAGGCCCACCAGCCCATCTTCTTCAGCGGCGTCTGGGTGAAGCCCGCCGTGCCCCGCTCGATCAGCAGCAGGGAGATGCCGCCCATGCCCGGCCCGCCGGTGCGCACGGCCACGGTGTAGAAGTCCGCCCGCACGCCCGAGGTGATGAACATCTTGCCGCCGTTGACCACGTATTCAGCGCCGATGCGCTTGGCGGTGGTGCGAATCCGCGCCACGTCGGAGCCGGCGTCGGGCTCGGTGATGGCGAGCGCCGCGATCTTCTCCCCGCGCAGCACGGGGGGCACGACCCGCTCCCGCAGCGCGGGATGGCCCAGGCGCACGATGGGCGGCAGGCCGATGGTGTGACTGCCCAGCCCCGCGCTCACGCCGCCCGACCCCGCCCGCGCCAGTTCCTGGGAGGCGACGATGCGGAAGAAGAGATCGCCCGGCGTGCCGCCGTATTCCTCCGGATAGCCCAGGCCCAGCAGGCCCACCTGGGCCGCCTTGCGATAGAGGTCGCGGGGAAACTCCCCGGCCTCGTCCCAGGCGTCGACAAACGGCGCGATCTCCCGCTCCACCCAGCGCCGCATGGTCAGGCGGAACGCCTCGTGCTCCGGCGTGTAGAAGGGACTCTTCGGGCGCTCGGGCTGGTCCACGGCGGGCCTCCAGGGCGATAAGGATGCGGCTACCTGGGCAGATCATCGGTCAAATGCCGCGCTGCCGCAATCCCGGACCCTTTCCCATCCCCCACGAAACACCAGGGGCGCACCGCTGTCCTCGAGCCGGCACGCCCTTGGATGCTTCTGGCAGTTCTCCCCCCCCCTTGGGGGAGGGGGCCGGGGGGGGAGGTTACGAACACCCCATCGAGTTCCCGCAATTCAAACAGCGATAGCAGGTGCCGTTGCGGACGGTGAGGTGGCCGCAGACGTCGCAGACGGGGGCGTCGCCCATCAACTCGGCGAGTTGCTCGTCCATGGCATCATGGGGCACGGCCTTGACCGGCGCCGCGGATTTGGCCGGTTCTGGCAGCGCGGTCACGGCCGCCGTCTGGGGCGCGGGAAGCTGGCCGTCGTGGGTCGTGCCGTCGGAGCGCACGTCGATGCTGGCGGGCTGCACGTGCACCAGGTCGTTCATGCCCAGGTACTCCATGCCCAGGATGCGGAACATGAAGTCCAGGATGGACGTGCAGGTGCGCACGTTGGGATGGTCGGTCACGCCGTAGGGCTCGAAGCGCGTGAAGGTGTACATCTTCACGAACTTCTCCAGCGGCACGCCGTAGGAGAGGCCCACGGACACCGCCTGGGCGAAGGCGTTCATCAGGGAGCGGTAGCTGGCGCCCTCCTTGTACATGTCGATGAAGATCTCGCCCAACTGCTTGTCGTCGTACTCGCCCGTGCGCATGAACAGCTTGTGGCCGGCCACCGTGGCTTCCAGCGTGAAGCCCATGCGGCGGCGGGGCAGCGTGTGCCGTTCGCCCCAGGCCAGCGCCTTGACGCCCTCGGCCGCCTGCACGGTGACCGGCGCCTCCCCGGCGGCGGCCTCCTTCTTGGCGGTGTCGCTCTGGGAATTGAGCGGCTGGGAGCCCTTGCTGCCGTCGCGGTAGAGGGCCACGGCC
>JBGPEV010000422.1:0-3698 GCA_041482995.1 bacterium
ACGTCCCAGGCGATGCGGTCAGCGAGGAAGTCGAATTGATTGAACAGGGCGATGGTCAATTCCACCACCCCCAGGGCCGCCCCCAGGTGTCCACCCGTGCGGTGGATGGATTCGATCAGGAAGCCGCGGCATTCCTCCGCCAGCGCCTCCAGCCGGGGCAGGTCGAACGCCTGCACTTCCAGGGGATTGGAAAGGCGGGCCAAGTTTGGGTAATTGATCGCATCCATGGGGGAGTTCCACGTCCGGAACGCGTGCCGCCTGGGCACGGGGGCGCTGGGTTCTACGTATAGACTGCACGCGCCTGGGTTGCAAGGCGGGGCTGGGCGGGGGAGCCGCTTGTCAGCGCGGCGGCTTCCGATCTATGAAGGAAGCGCCAACGATTCCACCGACCCCGCCCGGCAGAAGGGCCCGGGATGCGGAGGCAGCGCCGGCCGTCCCAGCGGCACGGCGCTGCGCCGCACCCGCGGGCGGGTGCGCATCCCCAGAGGGCGCCATGCCGGCCAAATCGACCCCCAATAGCAGTTCCGTGGAATTGATCCCCATGCGGCCGGACGAGCGGATCGATCCGGAGCGCGTCGGGCGCTTCCTGGAGGGCAAGGTTCCGGGCGCGGCCGGGACCCCGGAGATCCAGCAGTTCGAAGGGGGGCACGCCAACCTCACCTATCTGGTGAAGTATGGGCCGCGGGAATACGTGCTGCGCCGTCCGCCCCTGGGACCGGTGGCGCCATCGTCCCACGACATGGGGCGCGAGTACCGCGTGCTCTCCGCGCTCTACCAGTCCTACCCGCTGGCGCCGCGCGCCTACGTGTATTCGGAGGACCGGGAGATCGTGGGCGCGCCCTTCTTCGTGATGGAGCGCCGCCAGGGCATCGTGATCCGCAAGGAGATGCCCGAGCGCTTCCGGGGCGATCCCGCGCTGAACCGCCGCATGAGCGCCATGATCGTGGAAGCCCTGGCGGACCTGCACCAGGTGGACGCCCAGGCGATCGGACTCGATACGCTCGGCAAGCCCGAGGGCTTCATGGCGCGCCAGGTCTCCGGCTGGGCGCGCCGCTGGGAAGGCGCCAAGACCGAGGACGTGCCCCGCTTCCAAGAGGTGCACGAGTGGATGCAGGCGCGCATCCCCCAGTATCCCCGCGCCAGCCTGGTGCACAACGACTTCAAGCTGGACAACATGATGGTGAACGCCGACGACCCGGCCCTTCCCGTGGCGGTGTTCGATTGGGACATGTGCACCCTGGGCGACCCCCTGGCCGACGTGGGCACGCTGCTCGGCTATTGGGTGGAAGCCACCGACGGCCCCGCCCGCACCTCCTTCCCCACCATGCCCACCATCGAGCCGGGCTGGTACACCCGCCAGGAAGTCGCCGGGCACTACGCCCGCCGCACCGGCATCGACGTGAAGACCCTGCGCTTCTACGAGATCTTCGCCAACTGGAAGACCGCCGTGGTGATCCAGCAAATCTACGTGCGCTTCCACCGCGGGCAGACCCAGGACGTGCGCTTCAAGGAATACGGCCGGCGCGCCAATGGGCTGATCGACGCGGCGTGGGAACTGATGCGGGGCGGCTAGAACTACAAACTGCGCATCCGCAGATGACGCGGAATTGGACTCAGAAGCCCGGCAAGTCCATGGGTGGTTGCGAGGGCTTGGTGAACCGGCAGTTTGGGGAGAGAGCGACCGGGCGGGGACGCCCGGCCCACCAACATTCGGTGCCGGGAATACCCAGTTGAACCGTGAGATCAGGTGTTGCGCGAACGCGTTGGAGGGGGGGTCCAACTCGAATAGTGGGCCGGGCGTCCCCGCCCGGCAAACGGTGGAACTTCCATGACCAACGAGTCCTTCTACATCTACACCAAGAATCTCCCCCATTGGCGGCAAGAAGGGGTGACTTACTTTGTTACCTGGAGGATCCACAAGTCCCGGCCCGAGTTGACACCCAAGGAGCGTGAACGCGTTGCCAGCGCCCTCCGCCATTTCGACAGTGAGCGCTATCGGCTTTGGGCTTATGTTGTGATGAACGATCACGTCCACGTGTTGGTGCAGCCCGCGCCGAGTCACGACTTGCAGGGAATCGTGCAGGCTTGGAAGTCCTACACCGCACACACCATTTCCGAAAAACAGCGGGGCAAGCGCGCCATTTGGCAGGATGAATACTTCGACCGTATCGTCCGCGATGAATCCGAGTACCTGGAGAAGATGGGATACATCCTGGGCAACCCCCGCAAGCGGTGGCCGGAGTTGGAGGACTATCCTTGGGTGTGGATGGCCCAGGAGTGAGGGCTGTGCGGACACCGTAGCCGGGCGGGGACGCCCGGCCCACCATGGTGCCTCTCAAGTCGAAAGTGGGTCGGGCGTCCCCGCCCGACCGCTGGCGCCTAGGCTACACCCCCTCCACGATCACAATCTCCCCCTTGGCCAAACGCTGACGCAGCTTCTTCAGCGGGGCGTACTCCGGATCGGCGAACATGGCCTGGGCGGCGGCCAGGCTGGGGAATTTGAGCAGCACCACCCGGGTGGGCTTCCAGTTCCCGTCCTCCACGACGAATTTGCCACCGCGCACGAGGTACTCGCCGCCGTGCTTCTTGACGAGCGCCGGAGCCTTGGCCTTGTACTCCTCATAGGCGGCGGGGTCTTTCACATCGAGATTGACGATCACGTAGGCGGCCATGGCGGTTGCTCCGAAGGCGATGTACCAGGAAGGCGAAACCGTGGAAGCGGCAACTTGTAAGGACTACTTACAAGTCCGCACCGAAGGCGGGTCGGCGCTCGCCGGTGACATTTCCCCCGCCTCCATACACCATGAAATCCCGCCTGACGATGGGGAAATGTCCGATGCTGTCCGGTTTTGTCCGATGCTGTCCGATTTTGTCCGATCTTGTCGCTCGACAATCGGCTGGAAACCCGGAGAATGAAACGTGGGGGACAGCGAGTGTCCGTCCCCAGCGCCCCTGGCGCTTCGCGCAAGCGCTCAGCACTGCCGTGACCTTCCTCGATCCGATTTCCGCGATGGGCGAATTCCAGCTACGGCTGAAGCGTAAGTGCGTGCCGGACGCGGAGCTGCTGGAAGACTTGCGGCGCGTCGCCGCGTTGCTGCGGCACCGCGCGGGTACGCGCCAGGAGCACAGCGCGGGTACGCGCCGGGAGCAGAGCGCCGTCACGCGGGAGGCCTACACCGCCCACGGCCGGTTCAACGGTGCCACGCTGGCCTACCGCTTCGGCGCTTGGCCCAAGGCGCTGGAAGCCGCCGGGTTGAAGCCGACCGGCTATCGCCACATTCGCGACGAGGAGCTGTTCGAGAACCTGGCCGCGGTGTGGCGGGCCCTGGGCCGGCAGCCCGTGATCGAGGACATGCATCCGGCAGCCGGCCACTCCCGGTACAGTCCCGGCACCTACCAGAAACGCTTCGGCTCGTGGAACCGGGCCTTGCTGCGCTTCAGCGCGTACCGCGACGGCTCCGATTGGCGCTCCGGCTCCCGCGGCGATGCCCGCGCTCAGCGGGCCGCGCCCGCCACCGCGGCACAGAGCCACGCCGGCGGGCCTCCGCCCTCCGCCGCGCCCGCGCCCGTCCCGCGCCGCTCGCGGCGCATTCCCGGCTGGCGGCTGCGCGCCCGCGTCCTCCTGCGCGACCGCTCCACCTGCCAGATGTGCGGCGCCAGCCCGGCCAAGGATCCGCGCACCGTGCTGCACGTCGACC
>JBGPEV010000423.1:0-3696 GCA_041482995.1 bacterium
CCCGAGCGGGATGCGCTGGCGCGGGCCGGCAGCCCCCATCCCTGACCCTTCCCCCCAACTGCCGGGGGAAGGGGACTGACCGGGCACGGATTTGCGCAGCACGTCCCCCTTCCCAGCAGTTGGGGGAGGGGACAGGGGTGGGGCTACCGGCAATACCGGCGCCACCTCCCAGGCCGCGCCGCCCAGGTGCACGGTCTCGTGCACCTCGCGCTTGTGCACCAACGCGGGCCAGTACACCACGTTGGGCGCGCCCTCGCCCGGCGGCTGGGTGAGCGTGAAGCCGGGGATGTTCGCCAGCGCGATCTCCACCACCTTGGCCGAAAACAGCCGCCCCGCCAGCTTGGGATCCTGGCTCACCACCGCGATGCGCAGCGTGGCGAGCGCCTGGTCGTTGCTGGCCGGGTCTGCATGGTCCGTGCGCAGCAGTTGCACGTCCACCTCGTCGAAGCGGTCCTTGCCGCCCAGGCCGTTGAACAGGGTCTGCTCGACGATGCGCGCCTTCTCCTCGATGTCCAGTCCGGTGAGCCGGACGCCCATGGTGTTGCGATGCCCTTTGAGGGTGTTGATGCACACCTTGGCGGTGGCCGGCGGGGGCGATCCCCGGCAGCCGGAGACGCGCACGCGGTCCGGCCCCGCTTGCTCCAGGCGCAGCGTGTCGAAGTGGGCGATCACGTCCGGATTGACGTAGGCGGGCCGGTCGATCTCGTAGAGCAATTGCGCGGTCACCGTGCCCACGGAGACCAGCCCGCCCGTGCCCGGGTGCTTGGTGATGACGCAGGAGCCGTCCTGACTGATCTCCGCCAGCGGGTAGCCCATGCGGTCGAAGCTCGGCACCTCGCGGAAGAACGAGTAGTTGCCGCCCGTGGCCTGCGCGCCGCACTCCAGGATGTGGCCCGCGGCCAGGGCGCCGGCCAGCCGGTGCCAATCGTCGCGCGCCCAGCCGAACTTCCAGGCGGCGGGGCCGATGGTCAGCGCCGCGTCCGTCACGCGCGGGCAGATCACGATCTCCGCGCCCCGCTCCAGCGCGTCCGCGATGCCCCAGCCGCCCAGGTAGGCGTTGGCGGTGACCGGCGTCACGCGCGCTTCCTGGAACGTGACGCCTTTGTCCATGTGCAGGAGCGGCTCGCCCTTCTGGCGCAATTCCTCCAGGCGCGGCATCAGGTCGTCCCCCGCGATGTAGGCCACCTGGGGATGCAGGCCCAGCTTGGCCGCCAGCCGCTCCACCGCCCCGGCCAAGCCCTGGGGATTCAGGCCCCCGGCGTTCACCACGACGCGGATCCCTTTGTCCAGGCAGAGGCCCAGCACCTCTTCCAATTGCCGCAGGAAGGTGCCCACGTAGCCCAGGGCGGGGTCGGCCAGCTTCTGGCGGTAGAGGATCGCCATGGTCAACTCGGCCAGGTAGTCGCCCGTCAGCACATGGAGCGGACCGCCGGTCACCAGTTCCTTGGCGGCCGAGAGCCGGTCGCCATAGAAGCCGCTGCAGTTGCCGACGATCAACGGAGCCATGGGTGCCTCATTCATTCAGAGAACCGCGCATCCACAGATTTCACAGATGGCACAGATTCTAACTGCAACGCGCCCAGCCTCGTGCGGGATCTGGGGCCAAAGGCGGGCCAGACAACCCTATCGCCTACATTCATTGGCGGCCACCCACCTCAATCCGTAACAGGCGCGGCCAAGGGGTCGAGAATCCATCTGTGAAATCTGTGAAATCCGTGGATTGCAGTTACAAGTGCCTTCAGAAGTGCCAGCCCAGCTTGAGCGACACTTCGCCGCTGGCCCGCGACGGATGGTAGGTGCGTCGTCCGACGTCCACGTCAAAGTCCCCGCCCACCAGGTAGTGCGCCGCGAACCAGGGGTTGAGATACCAGTTGCCGCGCAGCGTCAGCACGTAGCCGCCGCCCACGGTGACGACATCGTTGCTGAACGTGGCGGAGCCCGGCGCGCCCTTGGGCTCGATGCGGTTGTCCCAGCGCTCCAATCCACCCCCCACCCAGGGCCCCGCCAGGGACCCGGCCCGGGTGCCGAAGAACCAATCGGCGATCAGCGCCACGACGTCCAGCCGCAAGTGCTCGTACTGGGGCTGCGTGGCCAACGCCGGTACGTTCACCCCGGACACGACCGCCCTCAGCCGCCAGGGCGCCGCGCCAAACCAGACGGACCCGTAGTATCCGCCCGTGAGGAACGGCAGCGCATCCAACTCGAAGCCCACGGTGCCGCTCATGGCGAAGGGTCGCCCCTCCAGCGCCAATTCCCCCAAGCCGGCCGGAGCGCCCACACCGGGCGCGGCCATCAGGCCGATCCCCGCCAGTGCCGTCAGCAAAAGTCCACGCGCACAGCGCATCGGAGACCCTCAGTTCGATAGCTCCAATTCCGCGAGCAATTGCCGTGACGAGACCTGGTCGCCCACGCTCACGGGCAGCGCGATGACCCGGCCCGCGCCGCCGGCCGCAATCTCGTGCTGAATCTTCATCGCCTCGACGACCAGCAGGCACTGGCCCCTGCTGACCCGCTCGCCCACGCGGGCGCGGACGGCCACCACGCGGCCGCTCATGGGCGCGAGCAGGCGGCTCGCCCCGCGGTTGGCGCGGCCTTTCGGCTCGGGAAGGGTTTCCGTGAATCGCTCCGCCAATCCGGCCAGGTCCAGGAACACCTCGCGCTCGCCCCCCGCGGCATGGGCCATGCGCTGCACGCCGTCCCGCACAAACCGCACGCGCGCGGCGCCGGGCGCCAAGGGCTCGCGCGACCAGCCCGTGAGGCTCAGCGGCGCTCCGCCCGCGCGGGTTTCCCACGTGCCGTCGGGATGGCGGAGCACGGCGATTGGGCGCCTCGCGCCGCTCCGCTCCACCAGCAACTCCGCCCACGTGGGCCGGGTTTGCCAACGCGTCAGGTGCGGCGCCGGTTCGCCGTGCAGGAGCACCGCGGCCAACGCCCAGGCGAGGGCGTCCCGCCCGTTGCCCGCCTCCGGCGCCGGGGCCAGTCCGTTGGCCAGCAGGGCCGTGGTGGCCCGGCCCGCCGCGAACTCGGGGTGGGCGAGGATGCGCAGCAGGAACGTCTTGTTCGTGGTGACCCCCAGCAGCAGCGTGTCCTCCAGCGCGGCGGCGAGCCGGGTGCGCGCTTCCTCCCGGGTGGCGCCGTGGGCGATGATCTTGGCCAGCAGCGGGTCGTAGTGGGGCGTCACCTCCAGGCCGGCGGCGAGGCCATGATCGGTCCGCACGCCCGGCCCGCCCGGCGCCCGCCAAAACGCGATGCGGCCCGTCTGGGGCAGATAGCCGGCGTCGGGGTCCTCGGCATAGAGGCGCGCCTCCATGGCGTGGCCCGTCCAGCGCACCTGCGCCTGGGCGAGCGGCAGCGGCTCCCCCGCCGCGACGCGGAATTGCCACTGCACCAGATCGATGCCCGTCACCATCTCGGTCACGGGGTGCTCCACCTGCAAGCGCGCATTCATCTCCAGGAAGTAGAACGCGCCGTCCGCATCGAGCAGGAACTCCACCGTGCCCGCGCCCACATAGCCCACGGCCTGCGCCGCGGCGACGGCGGCCGCTCCCATGCGCGCCCGCAGCTCCGGCGTCACGGCGGGCGACGGGGATTCCTCGATCACCTTCTGGTGGCGGCGCTGCACGGAGCAATCGCGCTCGCCCAGGTGAATCGTGTGACCGTGCGTGTCCGCGAACACCTGGATCTCCACGTGCCGGG
>JBGPEV010000424.1:0-3687 GCA_041482995.1 bacterium
CCAAGCGCGTGGCCCTCGCCCACACCGTCTTGCAGACGGCGGGCGTGGTGCTGTTCATGGGCTTCATCCCGCCCTTCGCCGAGTTGGTGCGCTGGATTTCGCCGGCGGCCGGGGCGGGCGAGACGGGTGCGGCGGCGGCGGCGCTGATCGTCCCGCGCCAGATCGCCAATGCCCACACCTTGTTCAACAGCATCGTCACCCTGCTGTTCCTGCCCTTCACCCGCCTGGAGGCGCGGGCGGTTACCTGGCTCTTGCCCGATCTGCCGGGCGAGGAGCAGGCCCCCTTCAAGGCGGTGTACCTGGACGACGCCATGCTGCGCACGCCGGCCCTGGGGCTCAGTCTCGCGCGCTCCGAAGTGGTGCGCATGGGAGGACTCGTCAAACGGATGGTGGAGCGCTGCGTGGAGCCGTTCGTCGAGGGCACGCACATCGCCGAATCCCAGTTGGAGCGGATGGAAGAGGAAGTGAATTTCCTCGCCGAGCGCATCGACGACTATCTGACCAAGATCAGCCAGCGCAACGTCACGCAGCACCAGGTCGATGAGGCGTTCCAACTGCTCTACGCGGTGACGGAGTTGGAGCAGATCGCGGACATCGTCACCAAGTCCATCCGCCCCCGCGCCCGCGAGTGGCTGCGCCTGCCGCGCCGCTTCTCGGGCCAGGGCGAGGCGGAGATCCGCGACATGCACCTGCGCACGGTCAAGCAGATCGCCCGGGCGCTCAACCTGCTGCAGGACCTGAGTCCGGAACGGGCGCAGCGCATGCAGCGCAAGTACAAGAAGTACCGCGCCATGGAAATCGATTTCATGCGCTCCCACTTCAACCGGCTGCGCAAGGCCGTGCCGGAAAGCATGGCGACCACCGAATTTCACCAGGAGTTGATGGAGCAATTTGTCCGCATCACCAGCCACGCCACGAACATCGCGCGCATCGTCCTGGAAAGCGTGAGCGAGGAGCGGGCCGCCCAGGCGCCTCCGCCGCCGAACGGGGTGGAGCCGCCCCCGGCCGCCGCCGTGCCGCCCACGCCCTCCGCGGGGCCCGCGGAGCCCGGCACGGCCGCGGCGCCATCCGCCGGGCGCCCGCCGGGAACGCCGGATCCGCTCACCTGAGGCGCCGGCCCGGAGCGCGACCCGGCATCCGCGCGATCCCAAGTGCGGTGCACCTTCCCGGCCAGGATGCCTCGCTGCCGCGGGGGTCAAGGCCCAACTCGCCAGACCCCGGAACGAGGGGAGTGGGGCAGCCGGCCGCGACGCGGTGGTTTGGGGGGAAGGCGCGGGGGCGCCCGTTGTCTTCCCCTGCCCCGTTGTGGTTAACCTGTCGCATCCAAATTCCCAATCTGGGCGGGGATTGACGGAAACGAACAGTGCTCCCGGCCAGGCGAGGAGGGGCCGCGCGACGCGCGAGGGAGAGGAGAACGGACGAAATGGACCTGAACTTGCGCGGCAAGACGGTGCTCATTACCGGCGCCTCCAAGGGCATTGGCCTGGCCGCGGCGGCGGGATTTGCCGCGGAGGGCTGCAACGTCCACCTGGCGGCCCGTACGGGCGCCACGCTGGAACAGGCGCGCGACTCGCTCGCCAAGCGCTTTGACGTGCGCGTGACGATCCACCCGCTGGACCTGAGCGAGAGCCGTGCCCAGGGCGCGCTCGCCAAGGCCTGCCCCGATCCGGATATCCTGGTGAACAACGCGGGCGCCATTCCCGGCGGGGACCTCTCGGCCGTGGACGAGGCGCGCTGGCGCAAGGCGTGGGACTTGAAGGTGTTCGGATACGTGAACCTGACCCGCGCCTACTACGCCGTGATGAAGGCGCGCCGCCACGGCGTGATCGTGAACGTGGTGGGGCTCGCGGGCGAGCGGCCGGACTTCCGCTACGTGGCGGGCACGGCCGGCAACGCCGCCCTGATGGCCTTCAGCCGCGCCATGGGCAGCATGAGCCTGGACGACGGCATCCGCGTCGTGGCCGTGAACCCCGGCGCGGTCGAGACCGACCGCATTGTCACCCTTTGGAAGACGCGGGCGGAAAAGGAATTCGGGGACGTGGAGCGCTGGCGGGAATACCAGAAGCGTCTGCCCCTGGGGCGCGCCGCCAAGGCGGAGGAGGTGGCGGACCTGATCGTGTTCGCCGCGTCCGGCCGGGCCAGCTACATCAGCGGCGTCGTGCTCACCATTGACGGCGGCTCCGCCTCCCGCGCCGGAGCGTTCTAGCCACTGCAACGATAGCAACGGCGATCCGCAGATTACGCAGATTACACAGATATCTTTCCGTACCGGCCCAGGCGAGGAGCGCCGCGTTGGCTTACCGGCTCCGGCAGTTTTTTTAAATCTGCGCAATCTGCGCAATCTGCGGATTGTAGTTTCCCTGTTTCCCGACTTGCGACGCCGCCATGCCGGAATTGCCGGACGTCACCGTGTACGTGGAAAGCTTGGCGGCGCGCCTGGTGGGGCAACCGCTGGAGCGGGTGCGGCTGGCCAGCCCGTTCCTGCTGCGCTCGGTGCATCCGCCCCTGGCGGACCTGCACGGACGGCGCGTGCTGGGCGTGAGCCGCCTGGGCAAGCGCATCGTGATCGCCCTGGAGGACGAGCACTACCTGGTGATCCACCTGATGATCGCCGGGCGCTTCCGCTGGAAGGAGCCGGGGGCCAAGATTCCCGGCAGGTCGGGTCTGGCCGCCTTCGATTTTCCCGCGGGCACCCTGTTGCTGACCGAGGCCGGCACGAAGAAGCGCGCCTCCCTGCATGCGGTGCGGGGCGCGGCGGCGCTGGCGGAGCACGACCCCGGGGGGCTGGAGCCGCTCACCGCCTCCCCGGAACAGTTCCGCGCGGCGCTCCGCGGCGAGAACCGCACGCTCAAACGCGCGCTCACCGATCCGCGCGTGTTCAGCGGCATCGGCAACGCATATTCCGACGAGATTCTGCACCGCGCCCGGCTCTCGCCCCTCCAGCTCACGAGCAAGCTGGACGACGGCGCGGTGGAGCGGTTGCGGCAGGCCGTGCAATCCGTGCTGACCGGGTGGACGGAACGGCTGCGGCAGGAGAGCGCGGACGGGTTTCCGGAGCAGGTCACCGCGTTCCACGCGGAAATGGCCGTGCACGGGCGCTATGGCAAGCCGTGCCCGGTGTGCGGCGCCCCCGTGCAGCGCATCGTCTATGCGGCCAACGAGGCCAACTATTGCGCGACGTGCCAGACGGGCGGCAAGCTATTGGCCGACCGGGCGCTCTCCCGGTTGATGCACGACGATTGGCCCCGCACGCTTGAGGAACTGGAGGCGCTAAAGGTGGGCCGCCGCCGGTAGCCGGTGGCAGTCATGCGCCTTTCCCCGCGCTCCCGCCCATCTGACCGCCCAGACCGGCCTCGCTGGCCGGGGCGGCGATACCGGGCAGCAGGTGTTGCAGGGAGGCTTGCAATTGCGCCAGCCCATAGGGTTTGGAGAGCACCGTGCTGTCGGCGAAGGCGGGATCGGAGAAGGGCAGGGCTTCCCATGAGTAGCCGGACGTGAACAACACCTTGAGCCCCGGCCGATGTTGCCGCGCCAACTCCGCCAGGCGGAAGCCGTTCATCCGGCCCGGCATGACGATGTCCGTGAACAGCAGGTCCACCCTCCGGCCCGTGTCCAGCAGTTCTAGCGCGCTTAGTCCGTCCTCGGCCTCCAGGCCTTCGCAGTTGAGCAGATTCAGCAGGCCGACGG
>JBGPEV010000425.1:0-3677 GCA_041482995.1 bacterium
AACCGGCATGGTGCTGGGCGTGAAAGTGCCGGCTGGGTCGGGCGTGCTGACGGCTCACTTCGTGTCGCTGGCCGATTCCGCCACGGTTGCGAAAGACGCCACTCAAAAATCCGCAACGACCGATATGCTGGTGGAGTATGCCATGCCGGTCGCGGCGAATTTCAAGCTGGTGCCGCTGTTTGCCACGCGGACAACGGTGGTCAACGACGACTTGAAGGATCTGTATAAGGCCGACAAGACGAACGGCGCGGCCTTTGTGGCGTTGGGTGCCCGCGCGGACTTCTAGGTTGATGCGCGGAGTTTGTTGATCCTACCGTAGTTTTTCAGTTCAACGCCCTTCCCCCACGGTGGGGGAAGGGCGTTGCTGTTTCGTGGCGCTTGGGGGCAGGTCGAGGCGGCCGCAAAGACCGGTTCTTGTGACGGACCCGCACTCGGATTGGGGCGGGCTTGCTCCTCTGGGACGCACGAGCCAGCGGGCGGCAAAGTGGGACCGTGGTTCGGGAGTTGCCAACGGTTGACAGCACACCGCCTCGATCCGTGGACCGGAAACCCGTGGTTTGGCCGGAGCAGCCAGGGCGCCCACAAAGTCCGAGTTCGAGGTATCCGCGCGTCCGCCCCGCGCTGCGCGCGGCCTCAACCCCGGCCCTTCTCCAAGGGCCAACTGCGGCCCTGGAGAAGGGGGAACTGCAGCTGCCACTGCCACTTCAACCGCTTGGCCGCGAATTCACCCCATCTGTGCCGGCGATTCCCTCTCCAGGCCCGCGGTTGGGCCTTGGAGAGGGCGGGGCCCACCAGCGCTGAGCGCTTGCGCGAAGCGCCAACGGCGCCGTGCGTGGGAGGGTGAGGGCGCGCGCGGCGCGGGACGGACGAGCAAGAGCCAAATGCCGTGCCACTCGCACTGTAAACGGACTTTGTGGGCGCCCCGCGGATGCGCCCCCAGCGCGGGAATACCCACCTCAAATCCGTGTATAATTATGAAGAGGGATTAGGGGTCTAATCGGCGAAACAGTCCATGCCATGCGAGGTTCCATGCAACCCGCGCTGAATTCAAAAGTGGTGCTTCTTGGAGTCTGGACCGCGATCTGGATCGGGCTGTCGGCCTGTACCGTCAATGAGGTGGCCCCCGCCGCGCGGTTGGAGCCACCGTCCGGTCAGGGCACCGTGATCGTTTCCTTGACGCGCTCGGGCGATGTGAACAGTTCCATTTGGCTGTTGCTGAACAAGGCGGGCAGCACGTTTCCGGTGCAAGTGCTGCTCGACGATTGGAACGTCAAGCGGGACTGGGCGCAATTGAAGCGGCCCGGCCGCGCCAATCAACTGAGCTACTCCGCGGCGGATGCCCCCGTTGGCCGGCTCGCCGTGCTTCAACTGCCGGCCGGAGAGTACGAGATCTTTCAATGGAAGGGGGACACGACCGTGTGGACGCGCGGCGGCCTCAACTACGCGGTGAATTCAACCGTCTTCTCCATCCGGTTCACCGTCCGCCCGGGAGAGGTCAGCTACCTGGGTCAACTGCGGTTGATCTTGCCAAACGAGGTGGGCCTCGCGGACATGAAGGCGGACTTTCGCATCGAATTCACCCGCGCCCCGGAGCGCGATCTGGCGCTGCTGAAATCGAAATATCCCGACGCCGCCAATGTCCAGATTGCCGTGGCGGCGCCTCCGGCCCCCAGTGAACTTGCCGGCTACTATTACGTGCACCCGCTGGATGCCGGGGGAATGGATACCCACGACTGATGCCCGCCCGGCCGTCTTCGGTCGAGGACACGCTAGCCAGGGGCGCGGGCCGATAGGCCCGCGGTATTTTCTAGGCTGACCGGCAAGACGGTAGGATTGTTGTAGCGCAAGACGCCCTTCCTCCTCACGGGGGAAGGGCGTTTTTGTTTGCCCCCCATCCTGTGGTTTCCCCCCAACCCCCCACCTTGTGGGGGGCTAACTGTCGCCCCATTGGCCACCATTCTGGGGGTCCCTAATCCCCCGCCCGAAGGTGGCGGGGGCGCTGTAGGGGCCAGGACTCCCGGAATTCGGCCGGCTCTCATGCGCGAATTGGTTCGCAAACGCCGAGACGATAATTCCTGCAAATTCAATATCGTTGGTGATCTCATTCCGAAAAATGGCACCCCTGCGATATAAAGCCCCCGATACGAATTGTGCCGATACACACACCTTCAATGGATGGAAGGATTCCGCCATGGCCAAGTCCACGAAGGACAAATTCATTCCGTGTCAAGTTTCCGAAGGAATGTTCAAGAGCGAATTGGCCGTCGAATTTGAACTCTACAAGACACCATTCTCCATGTTCGCACCAAAGGAGTCCGGCGTATTCGCAGGGGATTTGCCAACGAAAGGGCTTCTTCGTGTTCGGGTGTTAGACAAGAAGAAAGGTTTAATCGAGCTGCCAGCCGAGACATTGCAGCAGGGCAGGCGTTATCTTCAAATGCCTGTGAAGAATCTTGTAACTGCATGATTCTCAGCAATCGAGAAATTCTAAAGGCCATTCAGTCTGGTGTCATCTACTTCGAATGAGTTCTCAACTTGCTCTGTTGAAAACCCTTTCCGTCACGCCTTCGGCGTGCCACCTTTCCCTGCAAGCAGGGAAAGGATCACAACCTCCCGATTCCAAAATCCTCTCCCTGCTTGCAGGGAGAGGTGGCGCCCGCGCTGTTGGCGCGCCTCAAGGCGCTGGCCGGAGTGGGTTCTCGTTGGGCGTTCTGCGCCGAGCCCATGTGGGCTTCTAACACAGCATTAGACGCTCTATCCCTTCCGCCGCCAGAACGGGTCGTCGCCGGTCACCTGCTTGACCGTCTCCGCCTGGGCCAGCGCGAGGGACTTCAGGCCGGTGATGTACTGGCCATGGGGGCGCTCGCGGAACAGGCCCCCGCTGAAGATTGCCATCATGTCCCCGAGGGAGCGCAGCCCGGCGGCCGATTCCGGCCGGTAGCCGATCCAGCGCTTCGCATGCTCTTCCGACCGGAAGAGGTTCATGCGGCTTCAACTGTAGGCCAGGTTCTTGCGCCACTCGCTCCAGGGTAGATCGATGAAGGCGTGGATGGTGGGCGGGTCGGCGGACAGAATTGCGCCGTCGCGCACCTGCACGCGGAGAGGTTCGCCGCAATCCAGGCACAGGGCGTCGACCGTCACCACCTGTCCGGGATAGAGCCAGCACACGGCCAGCGATTCGAAGCCTCACTGGCCGTAGCCCTTGCGTTGCCCCTTCACGGAGATGCGGTAATGGGTGGGTTGCGCGTTGAAGGGCGCGAAGGAGGCGATGTAATCCGTGCCCGGCGCGAACCAGCCGGGGATGCCGCTGCCCATCAACTCGTGCAGCAGCGCCTTGCCGCCCTCGGGAGGCAGCCCGAAGGCCTTGCCCAGCTCCACGTAGTGCGGCGGGTCGCCCCCGGCCACGAGGCGCCGCAGGATGAAGTCGTAGGCCCGGTCCAGCGTGGCGATGTCGGACATGGCGGTTCTCCGGTGGCAATGGCGTGGAGGGCGGCTGCGGGATGGGTTACGAAGAACCTAGAGCAGCGGCGGGAGGGCGCGCAACCCCCACCCCACCAGGGCCCCCGCACAGTCTGTTCCCCAGTCCTCTGTCCGGTGGCGGCGGGCGTCTCGCCCGCCACCCCGCCTCCGGCGGGCGGGACGCCCGCCCCACGGATCGCACCTCGGGCTCGTGAGAC
>JBGPEV010000426.1:0-3661 GCA_041482995.1 bacterium
AGGCTCACCCGCGGCAGGATCTCCCGGTGCGGGCTGGGCACCAGGGCGGGGTAGAGCAGCTTGCGCCCCCCCAACTGGGGAAACTTCATGAAGTCCTTGAAGTTGTGGTAGCGCGCGCCGGGAATGAGCGGATCGTAAGGCGAAAGGTTGAGGCTCTTGATCAGCGACTGCAGCAGGTCGGCCGGCAGGTCGCCATCGTAGATGAACCGCACGGGGCGGCCCTTCTTGCGCTGCTTCACGCTCTTGCTGATCTTCTCGATCAGGCTCGAGGACAGGTCGTTGTCCAGCGTGATGTCCGCGTCGCGCGTGAGCTTGATGGTCCACGCGCCGAAGCGGTCGTAGTCGAAGATGTAGAAGATGTCCTCCAGGCAGTAGCGGATGATGTCGTCCAGCAGGATCACCGTCTGCCGCCCGGAGCGTGCGGGCAGCACGACGAAGCGCGGCAGCACGTCGGTGGGAATCTCGATCAGCGCGTGCTGCTGGCCGGCGCGGCCGTTGCCGCGGGTCATGCGCACCACCAGGTAGATGGCGCGGTCCTTCAGGTCGGTCAGCCGGGGCTGCGGCCCGATCATCACCGGCACCAGCGCCGGCAGCACGTTGGCTTGGAAATATTCCTTCACGAACTTGCCTTGCTCGGTGTCGAGCTGGCGCTCGTTGCACAGGCGGATGTGCACCGCCTCCAGCTCGGCCAGCAGCTTCAGCCAGATCTCCTGGAAGCGCGCCTGCTGGGCCATCACCTGGCGGTGGATCTTGTTGTGGATGCGGCGCGGCTTGGACATGCGGCGCCCGCCCCGCTTTTCCAGCACGTCGATCAGCTTGCGCACCGTGGCCACCCGCACCCGGAAAAACTCGTCCAGGTTGGAGGAGAAGATGCCCAGGAACTTGATGCGTTCGATGAAGGGCA
The DNA here is from genome assembly GCA_041482995.1 of bacterium. GTDB lineage: Bacteria > SAR324 > SAR324 > SAR324 > JACQKK01 > JBGPEV01. The sequence continues at coordinate 905 of JBGPEV010000426.1, forward strand.
CCGTGGGGTCGTCGGCCTCCTGCAGCACGCGGTGGTTGAAGGCGAGCCAACTGATCTCCCGATCCTTCAGCAAGGGTTTGGGCATAAGCGGGGTACCCCGATGGGCGGACGGCGCAACGTGAGGGCGTGGGCGCCCGGTTCAAGGCCCAGCAGGGCCGCGGCCCGGGACGGCGCAAGGCGACGCGCCCCACCCCGCCGCTGGGCGCGCTCCTGCCGGTTTTAGCCGAATGCCGCCCTTTCGATGTGAGAACATCGACAAAACTACGTTAAGAATCGGCCGGCCGGAACGTCCAGAGCGTCAGCGGCGCGCCGGGACGGGCGGAACACTTGGCCGTGCGGCCGAGGGAGAGCAAGATACTCGTGGCTGCGCTACAACAACTGCCGTGTGCTTGTCGGCTTACTACTGCTTCTTGCCCTGGGTGGAGCTGCTTTGAGCGGGCTTCGGGGCCATTGCTTGGGGTGCGGTTGAAGGTCTCGGTGCGGAAGGTTTGGTCTTTAGTCCACCCTTGATGGACATCCCTTCGTCAATTCGAATGACTGACTTCTTGTTGTCACTCATGGGGCCTCTCTAATTCGATTCTCTACGAATTCCCTCTGTAAATGGTATGCCGGAAATTTCGATGAGTAAAGCACCCTTCTGCCTGCTGACATAGAGCACCGCTGAGCGAAATAGCTCTGCGGCGGTGGAGTTCTTGTACACAATGACGTCCCGAAGAAGCAATTCGTCGTGCTCCTCATCCCCGTCTGAGAACGCCTGGATCCAGCCTTCGTACATGAGGTCCCGCTCGATATCCCGTACCAGGATCCATTCCGATGCGGGGGAATTCATGATGTAGCCAAAGACGTTCAAGTCTCCGTATTTCTCACTGACCTTGAGTACATGTGCAATTCGGTAGATAAGCTTTCGATTCACAGCAAGCGATACGACGAGACCGGCGATGATCGCAACGGCCGATACAATGTAGACCTCGGCGAAACTGATCTCTTGGTTAGAATCGACAAGGGAGGAGAAAAACTTCACTTCAAGTCGAGAAGATGTGAGGGAGGAAATTCCCACGAGCAGGGAAGCATACAAACCATAGTCGAGTGATCCAAGTAAGAATGAATACAGCAACATATGATAGAGCCGTGCGCTCCGATGGACCGTGAGTTGATCGATAATTGTGAATGAAACCAATCCGGGAAGGAATAGGAGCAGGATTCTCAATGTCAACTCTGAGAATTCCATATCAATTCTCCGACACTTAAGTCCGCCCCCAAGTGCGATCTATTTTGACGACGCTTTTTCGAATCCGCCGCCCCGTCCCCCGCCCGGGCGAACCCGGGCGGGGGAGTTGGAGCGGACGGCCGGGGTGAGGCGTCCGGCGCGGGGCTAATCGCGCACGTAGACGGGCGGCTGGAACGTGAAGGCCCCGCCGCGCGGGCCGCTGTCCGTATAGCGCCCACGGGCCGGGCCGCCTTCCCCCAGGATGCGGGCCATGATCAGCCCCGCGATCAGCCACGCCAGCGCCTCATAGATGGCGTTGGCCAGGGTGAATCCGACGGGGAAGCTCCACCAGTTGTAGTACCCGGAATTGACCGTGTAGGCCGCGAAGACGCCGCCCAGGAACACGAACAGCACCCGCTGGCCGTACAGGGGCAAGGCGGGCAAGGCCATTACCAGCAGGATCCCCAGCAGGGCGGAGGAGATGAACGCGTGGATGAACCCGCTCACGATCTGCGCGGGCGCCATGGGCTCCCCGCCGTCCTTCTTGTACATCAGGATGCCCACCGGCCCCGCGATGTGCTTGTCCCGGTAGGTCTTCTCGGCGGCCGCCTTGTCCGGCGCGTTGGGGTCCATGCCGGGGAAGTAATACGCGCCGGACGCCGTCAGATTCTGGCTCAGCGTGGAAAGCACCGCGCCTTCGTTGGGCAGGGCCTTGAGGGACGATGTCCCGAACGGCAGCGCCGCCCAATAGATGAAGCCCCAGACGATGATCGCCACCGCGGAAAGCAGGGCGCTTAAAAGAATCCGACCCGCCATGATATCCTCCTTCGCAGGGTTAGACTTGACGACATAACTTCAGCCACAGATAGACACAGATGAACACAGATCAGAAACGCAAATACGGCAGCGCAATGCGGTGACGCGAGCGAGCATTGCGCGTCCATGGCTGGTCAACCTGCTGCAAAAGCCCCTTGGAGAGCAGTCCTATGCGTATTGTCTGCAGCAAGTCTCCGGAACATGGGCGCTTCATCGGAATCCTTCTGTGTTCATCTGTGGCAAATCATTTTTGCCGCTATGTATACCGTCTTGGGTTCGGCCCCGGGGGCGGCCCGTGACGGGGGCCGGACGCGCCTGACCACGCGCGGGAACGCCGTTCACCTCGATTTCGGCCGAACCATCACCACCGCGCCGCGCGCCGTCTCCTCGCCGCCGGACGTGAGCGAACACGTGAGCGCGGCCTTGCGCAGCGTCAACTCGATCACCTGGGCCCGCAGATGCACCGGGGCGGCCAGCGGCGTGGGCCGCAAAAACTCCACGTTGAGCGATCCGGTCAGCATGACGATCGCCGGCTCGCTGCCCAGCGGCCGCCCTTCCGCCCGGTAGGCGGCCGCAATGGCGGCCGTCGCGCAATGGCAATCGATCAGCGTGGCGATGACTCCCCCGTTGAGCACGCCGGGAGCGGCCAGATGGTGCGGCTCTGGCGTCCATGAGCAAACCGCCGCATCGCCTTCCCAACGGCTTTGGATGCGCAGGCCGCGGGGATTGTTGGC
>JBGPEV010000427.1:0-3644 GCA_041482995.1 bacterium
CCCAGATGGACCAGGAATAGTACGCGTCGTCCACGGTGGAGATCAGGAGCATCAGGATGGTGGGGAAGAAGAACAGCACGTAGGCCGTCAGGTCGACGTTGGCCTTGCTGCGCATGGTCCACTTCTCATACAGCATGTCGGTGCGGATGTGCCCGCCCTTGAGCAAGGCGTAGGGGCAGCCCAGCATGAAAATCGTGCCGTAGAGCATGTACGTCAGGTCGAAGGCCCACACAGTGGGCGCGTGGAACCCGTAGCGCGCCACCACCTCCCAGGTCAGCCCGAAAGTCATGGGCACCGTCAGCCAGGCCAGCCAGCGCCCGAACCGGTCCGTGAAGGCGTCAATCCGGTGGATGATCTCGGAGTAGAGACCGTTCGATGAGGCCATGGGCGATCCTCTGCGTGGTGCGAACCGCCCGCGCAGCGGCGGCCGGGCAGCCGCGCGGGAACGCTTCGATCTGCGGTGGTGTGCCCGAAGGCCCTGCGGGCCTTCGGGCACAGCTGGCGGCTACTTCTTCTCCGGCCAATAATAATCGGCCGCGAACTTGTACTCGGGGAACATGAAGCGCTTGGCGGGCACCACGACGGACGCATAGGCCCGCTGGGAGTCCAGCACTTTCTTGAAGAAGGGGTCCTTGGCCGATTCGGCGGCGGCAATCTTGTCCCAGGCTTTGAGGAACGCGATATTGACCTCGTCCGGCATGTGCAGCATGTGCACCTTGTGCTTGTCCTTCAACTCCCAGTAGGCCTCGCTGTTCTGCTTTTGCCAGCGCACCCACCAGCGGGTAAAGGTTTCCATGGCGGCCGCCCGCGTGATCTCCTGCTGCACCGGGGTAAAGGAGCGCCAGACGTTGCCGTTGATGAGCAGTTCGCCGATGGTCACGGGTTCGTGCATGCCCGGCGTGTAGTGGTACTTCCAGATGTTGTGGAAGCCGAAGCGCAGGTCTTCCACGCCGCCCACCCATTCCGCGCAATCGATCGTGCCGCGCTCCGCGGCAGGCGTGATCTCGCCGCCCGGCATGTTGACGACGCCCATGCCCATCGCGGAGTAGATTTCCGCCGCGATTCCGGTTTCCCTGCACTTCACGCCCTTGATATCCGCGAGATTCTTGATCGGTTTTTTGAACCAGCCGAAGGCCTGCGGACCCGAGGGCAGGATGGGGATGACCATGACGTCCAGTTTCAGGACGTCCTTGTAGAACTCCTGATAGAGTTGGTAGCCGCCCCCCTCGAAGAGCCAGCCCACCACGTCCATGTAGTCCATGCCGAAGGTGCCGCCCGGGCCGCCCGTGAACAGAATGGCGGTCCTGTTCTTGCCCACCCAGTAGCCCGCCCAGGTGTGCGCGCCGTCGATCACCCCCTTGTGGGTGGCGTCCAGCACTTCGAACGCCGGAACGATGGCGCCCGCGGCTAGGGTTTCGATCTGGATTTGGCCGCCGGTCAGCACGGCCAACCGGTCGGCAAACATCTTGAAGTTTTCGTACAGGGTAGAACTGGCCGGCCAAGTGGCCTCCATCTTGAGCTTCTTCTGCGCCAGCGCACTGCCCGGCAGCAGCAGAGCCGCCGCAAGAACCGCCACGGTCACAGCCAAGGGCCAATGGCCCAGCTTGATTCGTCTCATATCTCCCCCAATCGCAAAGTGAGTTGGGCTGTCATCCAACAGCACGATTCGTCCCCAAGCCAAAACTTTTGGCCTCCCGGGAAGAGGATCGGTTTCAATCAGGTGTGCGAGGGATCGCTTGGCCGCGACAGCCGTGACGTTTGAATCCGCGCCTGGGCGCGGCCGACAATTCCAGCGCTCCCGAGCAGTCCGCGCCGGTTACCGGCCGGTGTGGGGGCTCGCGCAGGCCGAACGGCGGAAGATTCTCCGCCGATCGGCCCCGCCACGGGTGCTGAAGCGCTGGAAAGGCCCCTTCCCGCGCGTCTCCTAGCACGTCACAAAGGTAGTAGCAAGGATTCCGGCGGTGCCGCAGGGCAACCGCATTCTCGAAAATACCACCCACACTTGCCGGGTGGGATGGGCCGGAGCTTGCCCTGAGCCTGCCGAATGGGGGCCTGTCCACGCGCGTCCGGGTGGGCACGGACGCCCGACGCCACCCCTTCCTTCTGAAGTCTTATCGAGAATGCGGCGGCCCTGGGCGGTGCCGGACCAGTCTGCGCGAGCCGGAAGCGCTAACGGCGCGGCTGCGGCCGGTGGGGCCCCGCGGAGCCCCACGGCTCGCCGCTACATGCTGCGCCGGTACTGGCCGCCCATCTCGTAGAGCGTGGCGGAAATCTCGCCCAGGGAGCAGCTCTTCACCGCCTCCATCAGGGCGGCGAAGACGTTGCCCTTGACGCGGCAGGCCTGCCGCACCTGTTCCAGCGCCGCGCCGCGCTCGGCGGCGTGCAGGGTGCGGAACTGGGCCAGGCCTTCGATTTGGGCGTGTTTCTCGGCATCGGAAGAGCGCACGAGTTCCGGCGGTTTGTCCACCCGGCCCGCCTTGGCGGGGTCCACGAAGGTGTTGATGCCGATGAGCGGATAGGCGCCGGAGTGCTTCTGCTCCTCGTAGAGGAGCGACTCGTCCTGGATCTTGCCGCGTTGGTACATGGTCTCCATGGCCCCCAGCACCCCGCCGCGCTCGGTCAGGCGGTCGAACTCGGTGAGGATCGCCTCTTCCACCAGCTCGGTGAGTTGCTCGACGATGAAGCTGCCCTGCAGCGGATTGTCGTTCTTGGCCAGCCCCAGCTCGCGGTTGATGATCAACTGGATGGCGATGGCACGGCGCACGGATTCCTCCGTGGGCGTGGTGATCGCCTCGTCGTAGGCATTGGTGTGCAGGGAGTTGCAGTTGTCGTAAATGGCGTAGAGCGCCTGGAGCGTCGTGCGGATGTCGTTGAAGCTGATCTCCTGGGCGTGCAGGGAGCGGCCGGAGGTCTGGATGTGGTACTTGAGCTTCTGCGCCCGCTCGCCCGCCCGGTAGCGCTCCTTCAGCGCCACGGCCCAGATGCGCCGGGCGACGCGGCCGATCACCGCGTACTCGGGGTCCATGCCGTTGGAGAAGAAGAAGCTCAGGTTGCGGGCGAACTGGTTGATGTCGAGCCCGCGGCTCAGGTAGTACTCGACGAACGTGAACCCATTGGCGAGCGTGAAGGCTACCTGCGAAATCGGATTCGCGCCCGCCTCGGCCATGTGGTATCCGCTCACGCTCACCGAGTAGAAGTTCGGCATGTCGTGGCGGCAGAAGTACTCCTCGATGTCCCCCATCATCTTGAGTGCGAAGTCGGCGGAGAAGATGCACGTGTTCTGCGCCTGATCCTCCTTCAGGATGTCGGCCTGCACCGTGCCCCGCACCGTGCGCAGCGTCTCCTCCTTGAGCTTGGCGTAGACCTCGGGCGGCAGCAGCTTGTCGCCGCTCAGGCCCAGCAGGCCCAAGCCGAGCCCGTCGTTGCCCGGCGGCAGCTCGCCCCGGTACTCCGGCGCCGGCGCGCCCCGTCCGGCGAAGTGGCGGCGGATCGTCTCTTGCGCGGCGTCCCACTGGCCCTGCTCCCGCAGGTAGCGCTGCACGCGCTGGTCGATCGCGGTGTTGAGGAAGAACGCCAGGATGATGGGCGCCGGCCCGTTGATTGTCATCGACACGGAAGTAGCCGGATCGAGCAGGTTGAAGCCC
>JBGPEV010000428.1:0-3639 GCA_041482995.1 bacterium
AACCATCTGTTTGCACTCAAGGCCGTCGAAGCGAATGTCGCCAAGGTGCGGCTCAACCCCGGGAACATCGGTTCGCGTGAGCGTATCCATCAGGTTCTCAGCGCTGCGAAGGCGAGGAACATTCCGATCCGCATCGGCGTAAACTCCGGCTCGCTCGAAGAAGATATTCTTGAGAAGCACGGCTACCCGACCGCAGAGGCTCTCTACGAGAGCGCCATGCGCCACGTCGAGATTTGCAAGGATTTTGGATTTCATGATATCATTATCTCGGTGAAGTCGACGGATGTGAAGCTGATGATTGAAGCCTACAGGCTTGTGGCCGAGCGGACGGATATAGGGCATGCCCAATTCCTGTGGCCCGGATTTCGCCAGGAGCCCGCCGATCCAATAGAAACGCGATTGCATGTCCAGGGGAAGGCGCAATAACTCCCGTTTCACTCGCTCATCAAGCACGCCAACGGTCCAGGGAATCATAGCAAACTTGCGATGTTCGTCAAGCTTATGTTGGTTGTACCTGGAGGGCAGGGATGCCCCCTACTTCGCCTCCATCTCCGCGATGATCCGCTCGACGACTTCGCTGGTGCCGGCGGCCCCGCCCTGGTCGGTGGGCAGGCGCTGGCCCTTGGCCAGATAGTGCTCCACGGCGCCGTCGATCAGCCCGGCCGCCGTGCGCAGCCGGGCATCGTGGCGGCGGTCGCTCAGCCAGTCGAGCATCATCGCCCCGCTGAGGATGGCGGCGACCGGATTGGCGATGCCCTTGCCCGCGATGTCGGGAGCGGTGCCGTGGCTGGGCTGAAACACGGCACGGTCGTCCCCAATGTCCCCGGAGGGCGCCATGCCCATCCCGCCGACGATGCCCGCGCCCAGGTCGGAAAGGATGTCGCCGAACATGTTTTCCATCACGGTGACGTCGTAGTCCCAGGGCTTGCGCACGATGTTGAGGGCCATGGCATCCACCAGGCAATACTCCTTGTCGATGTCCGTGAATTCCAGGCCCACGCGGTCGTAAATGCCGCGGAAGAAGGCCATGGCGGAGAAGACGTTGGCCTTGTCCACGCAGGTCAGCTTGCCGCGGTGTCCCTGGGCCTTGCGGCGCTGCGCCAGGTTGAAGCCGAAGCGCATCAGCCGCTCGGTGGTGTGGCGGGTGATGACCATGGTTTCGCACGCCACCTCCGTGCTCTTGCCCGTGCCGCGGGAGGCGAACAACCCTTCGGTGGATTCCCGGATGACGATGAAGTCGATGGGCTTGCCGCCGGCATTGGAGAGCACGGAGGGGATGCCCGGGTAGAGCTTGATGGGGCGCACGCCGGCGTAGAGGTCGAAGAGGAAGCGCAATTCCACCTGCGGGCGGATCTCCGTGCCGTCCGGGTAGCGGATCTCCGGCCAGCCGCACGCGCCCAGCAGGATGGCGTCGGCCTTGTCCGCTGCGTCCACCGTTTCCCGGGGCAGGGCGGTGCCCGTGTCCCGATAGCAGAAGGCGCCCGCCGGCAGGTGCTCGTAGTGGCAGGCGAAACCGCCCACCAGGCGTTCCGCCCGCTTGAGCACCTGCTGCGCGGCGGCGGTCACGTCGATGCCGATCCCGTCGCCCGGAATCGTGGCAATGGTCAACTGGAGTTGAGAACCGGCACTCATGGCTTTTCTTCCTTCAAGTGTAGCTTTCCTTCAGGTCTGGCGCGCCCCCTGCACTCCCCTGCGCCGCCGCCGGTCACCGGAGCCAGGGCGGGGGTGCGGAAGCTCCGCAAGCGGATCGCTCGCGTCATGAAGTCGCGCCTGCATAGCAGGCGGGGCGGTCGAAGTACAGCCTCGGCCACAGTTGAATTTCGGACGGCCGACGGGGGGACTATCGCCCGGCAGACGGCCTCCAGGCGGGATTGGCGGCCCGGTTTACGGCCTTGACAGTGCCGGGGGTTTCGAATAGAGAGGGGCAACGCATCCCAGTCTGTCCCATGGGGTGGGAAGCCGCCGTTTGGGGGTGCTTCCCGGGGACGTCCCAGGGTTAAGACGGAATCCTTTGAGGTGCTTACGGATCGTGTGGCGGCGCAGTCTCCGTCCAGCGACGGAGTTTGTGCCCCAAGGAATAAAGCGACGCACAGCGAATCCTCCGGAGTTGAAACCGCCAGCCCGCTGGTCGGGGAAGCGCCAGCAGCATCCCGACGTGGCCGCCCTGAACCCGGCTGCCCACAACACGATCCGACCACAGCACGGCCGGCTGGCGAGGTTCCGGCCCGAATGGAAACGCAGTGTCACCAGTCCCGGCAGCCCGTCAGCTTGGTAGGCTGCGGGCCACGCACGGTGGGTTCGTGCTGAGATCACCATCCAATTGAGCATGAGAGGGAAACCATGAAGAACGGAAAGAGGGCAGGTCAATCTTCCGGGATCAGCCGCCGCGACATGTTGAAGGCCACCGGTGCCGCCGCGGCGGTCGCCACGGGAGCGGGCGTCGGATTGTTCGGAGGCAAGGCCCCGGCCTTCGCGCAGGCGCGCGAGATCCACGTGGTGGCCTGGAGCCACTTCATTCCCGTTGCCGACTCGGAGACCATGCCGCGTTTCGCGGCGGAATTCCAGAAGGCAACCGGCGTGAAGGTGCGGCTGGAGTTCATCAACGGCAACGACTTGACGCCCCGCGCCACGGCGGCCGTCGAGAGCAAGACGGGAGCGGATATTTTCCAGTTCCAGTGGAACCAGCCCCACGTCTACGCCGCGGGGTGTGAGGACCACGACAAACTGGCCGCGGAGTTGGGCGCCGACAAGATGTACAAGTTTCTGCGGGACGCCAGCTTTGTGGAAGGCAAGTATCGCGCAATGCCCTACTATTCCATCGGCAACGCTTTTGCCTACCGCAAGGACATCTACTCCAAGTTGAGCATCCGGGACCCCAATACGCCCGGCATCGCATTCACGTGGGACGACTTCTTGGCCGGCGGAAAAAGGCTGAAGAAGAACGGCACCCCGGTGGGCCAGGCGCTCGGGCATTCCTTCGGCGATCCGCCGACGTTTTGCTACCCCTTGCTGTGGTCTTTTGGCGGCCGGGAAGTGGACGAGAAGGGCAAAGTGGCCATCAACAGCCGCGAGACCCGTTTCTCGATCGAGTTCCTCAAGGAGTTGTGGCTGGCGGCCTGCGACGAGGGCGGATTGGCCTGGGACGACTCAGCCAACAATCGCGCCTTCCTGGGCGACCAGATCGCGTGCACGCTCAACGGTGCCAGCATCTACTTCGTGGCGCGCCACATGAAGGCCAAGGACTATCCGGGCTTGGCCGACAAAATCGGGCACTTCAACATGCCGCTGGGTCCGGCCGGCCGCTATCATGCGATTCTGCCTTTCGAACACAGCATCATGTCCTACTCCAAGCAGAAGGAAGCGGCGGCGGATTGGATCCGCTTCCTGCATGCCAAGAAGCAGTATGAGGATTACATCCTGGTGCAAAAAGGCTACGGGCTGGGGGCTACCCCGGATTGGGAGAAGCATCCCTTCTGGGACCAGGACAAGGCCGTTGCCCCGTTCAAGGAAAACGCCAAGTATGGCCGCAACTTCGGTTGGCCTGGTCCGTTCGGCCGGGCGGCTTCCGAGGTGCAAGCCAAGTACATTATCGTGGACATGTACGCCCGCGCCGTCCAGGGGCAGAGCACGACAGAGACC
>JBGPEV010000429.1:0-3635 GCA_041482995.1 bacterium
CCCTTCCAGAGCCAAAGAGGCAACTGAGAACATCGAAAACCCGGCCCTGGGGTCTCAAAAAACCCAGCGCGGAAATAGGGCAGGAGAATCTCGATGGGTTTTTCCGTAACCTGCTAGGGGTGTATAGACCGGGGAGGTGGCCGGGGGGAGAGGTAACGCGTTGGCACGCGCCTTCGACTTAACCGAAAAACGAGCCGTGACGATCAACTAGGCTGAATCCGAACGCTCGGGTATCATGGGCCGGCCTGCGGCGCGGCCAGGTGCGCCGCTTGCCCTGGGTTGCCGCCCTGGAACCCGGCCGATCGGTGCATCCGGCGTCCGACCGGCTGGACGGACGTTTTTCCGGCTCCCGACACGGCCGGCACGACGACGTGCCGGCCCGATCGCCAGACCGCAATCGCCCGAAACGGCCTTGATTTTGCTTTTGTTTTTGCCATAGATCGCCTATATCCAAAGCGCACGCGGAGCAAGTGTGGAATTCCGGCAGTTTGGCCCGGGGTCGCTGCCTGCTAAAGAAACTGTTACCGCCGGATGAGAATTTCAAGTCATCGGCTGCCGGAGCTGGGTAATCCATGGAAGGGAAGATTCCTATCACCAAGGTGGGACTGGAGCAGCTCAAGTTCGAGTTGCAGCAACTGGTCAGCAAGGAGCGGCCATCCATCAAGAAGGCCATCGCGGAGGCGCGCGCTCACGGTGACCTGAAAGAGAACGCCGAATACCATGCGGCCAAGGAGAAACAATCGTTCATCGAGGGCCGCATTCAGGAGATCAACGCCAGGATGTCGAATCTCCAAGTGGTGGACCCCAGTCAGAACCACACGGATGTGGTGGCGTTTGGCGCCACCGTGACCATGTCCTATGTGGATACGGATCAGGCATTGTGCTACCAAATTGTCGGGCCCGATGAGGCGGACATCAAAGCCAACCGGATCTCTTATCTGTCGCCCATTGCGCGTGCGTTGATTGGAAAGCGGTCGGGCGATGTGGTGAAGGTGCAAATTCCCAAAGGGCTGATTGAAGTCGAGATCAGTGAGGTGGCCTACCGCTAGACCCGGGGGACGCGATCGATTCCGGTGTGGCGCGCGTGACGCACCCCGTGTGGCGCAGGCGCCTCGGCCATGGCTCACCGCGGTGTTACTGACGCCGTCGGAGACGTTGCCGGGGGACTCCGGCGGTTGGAGGGCGCCCGCGCCTGCTGGCGGTTCTTCCCGCTTCGGTCCCACGAGGGATCGGCCCCGGCCGTGCGGCTGCGGAGCGGGTGACCTGGGGATGTTGGCGGCTGTCGCGATGTGGTACACGAGGGGTGTAGCGGAGTCGCCCGCAATGGCGACACCCGACGGAAGGCCCGACGGTTGCATTTAGACCGGAGGATCACTCCGATCGGCGCAGGCAGAGGGCTGGCGCCGGGCGGCAATACGGGGTCCCGGCAGTCCGGGTAGAACGCGGAGGAGGATGGCTCAGTCGGGTCAATACAAGGCGGTGCCGGACATTCCGGACCTCCTGCTCGAGACTTATCTGGCCTCGAAGGAAATCGCCGTCGATACGGAAATGCAGGGGCTGCGTCTGCGCCGCGACCAGGTGTGCCTCGTGCAGATCTGCGACCGGGCCAAGAACGTCTGCCTGGTGCAGCCCACGTCGCGCGAGGCGCCGCCCAATCTTCGCAAGCTGCTCACCCATCCCAAGACGGACAAGGTCTTCCATTTCGCCCTCACGGATGTGGCGTTCATGAAGACCGGGCTGGGGATCGACGTGCATCCGTTCCGCTGCACCAAGGTGATGAGCAAGCTGGTACGCACCTATACCGATACCCACAGCCTGCGGGCCGTGGTGATGGAATTGATGGGCGCCGAGCTGGACAAGGAGAACCAGCAATCCAATTGGTTCTCCAAGAACCTGACGCAAATGCAATTGAAATACGCGGCCAACGACGTGCTCTATTTGCTGCCGGTGTACGATACGCTGATGGAGATGATCGAGAACCGCGGCGCCTTACCGTCCGGCATCACCGCCATGGAGTTGAACGAGGCCAGCCAGGCGTTCCTGCCCACCTTGGTGGAACTGGTCGTCAACGGGTATGGCGACCGGGACAATGGCTGGGAGACCACCCTGTTCATCCATTAAACACAACGACACAACTGCGAAACCGCAGATTCCGCGGATTCAATGGATCGGAAATCCCGATATTCGCAAGGCGCCCCAAGGGTCTGCGAAAACGCCAGAAGTTCCTCAGAATGCCTCTGGCGGCCCCTCGCTGCCAGGGCTTCATCTCAACGGACACAAGTTTCTCTGCAAGGTTCTTGGGTCCGCCAGCGTCGCCGACACAATCCGTGAAATCTGCGGAATCTGCGGTTCAATAAGGCCGTTGCGTGTAGCACCTTGCGCCGTCCCGCCACCGGGGAACACCCGCCCGGCGGCACTCGCCGGCGCGACCCTACGATTCGATCACGCGCCCCAGGCGCACCGCCGTCAATCCGGGCGCCAGGTTACGCCCCGGCATGATCAGCATGCACTGGTCGTAGGGCGTGCGCACGTCCACGGCGCCGTCCTGGGCGATCAGCGTATCCTTGGCCGGTATCACTTCCAGGCTGTGGAAATCCCGCACGAACCTGAACTCCGGCGAGGAGATGGTAACCGGTCCGCTCACCTCCACCACCAACGGTTGGGCGACGTCGGGCTCCCGCAGGTGCGGGCGCACCGCCTCCGCCTTCACGATCCCGGTCTGCTGGAGGAAGCGCAGGCTCGTTTCAATCGCCACCCGCACGCTGGCCGCGGCCCAGTGCTGTCCGCATTCGATCAGCAGCGCCGTCCGGGGCTGGGCGGGATCGTCGAAGGCGGCATAGTCCCGCATCCGCCGTCCCGCGTCGTGGCCGGCGTCGCGCACCAGATGCTGGGGGAACGCCAGCCGCTTGGCCAATTGCAGGGACTTCTCCTGCAACCCGCACAGCATCAGCGGCGGGCTCGCCAGGTGCATGGAATGCAGATCCAGCAAGAAGTCGGCCGATTCCGCGACGGGCAGCAGCAGGCGGGCGCGCCGCAGTTCCCGGCTATCCCGCGGGCCGCGCAACACCTCCGGGCTCCACAGGCGGTTGAAGTCCTCGTCCACGAACCGCGACTCGAACGGCCGCTCCGCATCGAAGCGCAGAAACGCCTCCACGTTGGCAAAGCTGAGCGTCAGCCGCCCGGTGCTCGGGCGGATCTCCCGATCGAAAAGAAACTTCAGCGCGTGGGCGCCGCAAATCTCGTTCCCGTGGGTCAGGGCATTGAGCACCACGTGGGGGCCGCTCCGGCCGCTATCGAAGGTGGTGACGTACTCAATCCCCGTGTTACCGCGGCGGAACGGGGCGATGTCCGGCGGCAGGACTTCCTGCGGCGGGTTGTGGCCCCGCGCGGCCGTGGGTGTGCTGCGGACATTGCGCATAGCGGGCGCCCTGTTCGATCCAGATGGCGTAGCTTCGGACATCGGCAACGCCGTAACCTAGCGTTGCCACCGCCGTCAGGCAAGTGTCCCGGCGCTTTCCGGCGGCGGCGATATTAACTTAGCCGCTTTACCTGTAGCAGGTTGGGGGCGATCAGGGTAAGCCAACGTACGTTGGGTGGCGCTGGGCGGGCCGGAACAGGAAGGGGCCGGCGCAGCC
>JBGPEV010000430.1:0-3626 GCA_041482995.1 bacterium
AACGACCCACAGTGGGTGCGCCGCGCCCTCATCCGCCCGCCCCGCGCCCGTCGCTGGCGGCGCGCCAGTCACGCGGGGGTAGATCGGCTGGGGGCGGATCGCGCGGGGGCGGATCGCGAACCGCCCCTACACACCCACCTCCTCGGCCAGACGCGACGCAACGCACCGAGTAGGGGCGCATTGCTATGCGCCCAAGCCCCTGGCGCCCGCGCACGAACCGCAACCATCGCCGGTGCCCACTGCCGTGTGCGTGCAGGTCCGTCCGCAGTTGCAGTTACCCTCCCGCCGGGGGGAGGGTCGGTCAAAAAGAATGCGCCCCAGGCGCCAACAACACCACCGGGGCGAGGTTCGCGGGGGGGCTCTGTGTTTTCCGCCGGCCGTCACGGCGACGTGTGTCCAATCCGTCCCCAGGCCGTCACGGCCAGGAAGGCGGCGGCGCCCACCGCGATGATGGAAGCGCCGGACGTGAGGTTGAAAGCGTAGGAGACCCACAGGCCCCCCGCGACGAACACGGCGCTCAGCCCGGTGGCGAGCAGCATCATGCCGCCCAGGGAGCGGACGAAGCGCTCGGCAATGAAGGGCGGGATCGTGATCAGGGCGATCACCAGGATCAGCCCGACGATCCGCATCAGCATCACCACCGCGCCCGCGATCAGCAGCAGCAGCACGTAGTACAATGCGCCGACCGGAACCCCCCGGGCACGGGCGAATTCGCCGTCATAGGACAAGGCGAGGAACGCCTTATAGAAGGCCAGCACCACGGCGAGGGCGACGAGGTCGACAGCAAGCATGGCCCACAAATCCCCCCGGGGCACGGCCAGGATGCTGCCGAACAGGAAGCTGAGCAGATCCACCCCATAGCCGGGGCTCAGATCCACCAGAATGATGCCGATGGCCATTCCCACGGCCCACAGCACGCCAATCACGGTGTCCGACCGCTCGCGCTGCCGCTGGGTGATCCAGCCCATCGCCAGGGCGATCACCAGGCAGAAGCCCATCGTCGTGGGCAGGACGGCCCAGCTCATGAAGAAGGCCAGGCCGATGCCCCCGTAGGCCGCGTGCGCGATGCCGCCGGTGATGAACCCGATGCGGTTCACCACCACCAGCGAGCCGATCACGCCGCAGGCCACGCTCGCCAGGAGACCCGCCGCCAGGGCATTGCGCATGAACTCGTACTGCAGCGCTTCGAACATTGGAGGCAGGCCGGAAGGGGACAGGAGGACGGGAGGGTGGACTAGGAGCACCTAACAGAACTGCAAACTGCCTCAACACAAAGGACACAAAGACCACAAAGGAACACAAAGAACAGCGAATTTTTCACGCCGACTCATTGAGCGATTTGAGCCAATAGTGCGTTCTGGTGGGCTGCTTCACCTTTAAAAAAAAAACTGCCGCCACGAGGAGCAAAATTCTCTTTGTGTCCTTCGTGTACTTTGTGGTTCAGAAGTTTTGTTCGATGCGTTAAAGGACGAGACGCGCGACAATCTCCCGCGCGGAGGGGGCGGGGCGCGTTCCTTTAGCGCGGGGGCGCCACCGGGTCTTCCGCATGGGACTGCAGCACGCGGTGGGGCACGCCGTGGGCGATCAATTCCACGTGGCATTCGGCGCCCGGATGGCCGCTGTACATCATCCGCACCATTTCCGGCGTGATCTCCCGCCCCTCGTGCAGGTACAGGCCGCGGTTCACGCACGCCACGGACTTCACGGCGTCCCACACCACGCTCAAGTCGTGGCTGACCATCACCACCGTGATGTCCCGGTTCAGTTCCTTCAGCACGTCGTAGAGTTGGCTTTTGCCTTCCGCGTCCACGCTGGCGGTGGGCTCGTCCAGCAGCAGCAGATCGGGTTCGGTGATCAGCGCGCGGGCGATCAGCACCCGCTGCCGCTGGCCGCCGGAGAGGCTGGAGACCCGGCGTTGCGCCAGATCGAGCGTGCCCACGCGCTCCAACGCGCGCCGTGCCCGCGCCAGGTCCGCCCGCGTGTGCCGCCAGCCCAGGGTGCGCCGGCCCAGCAGGCCCATCAGCGCCACTTCCAGCACGGTGATCGGGAAATCGCGCCCCATGTCGGAGAATTGCGGCAGGTAGCCCACGCGCTCCAGCATCTGCCCGGGCGCGCCGCCGAACAGGCGCACGCGGCCCTGCTGCGGTTCCAGCAAGCCCAGCAGCAGCTTGAGCAGGGTGCTCTTGCCGCCTCCGTTCGGCCCCAGGATCGCGAGGAAATCCCCGCGCCGGATGCGCAGGTTCACCCCCGCCAGCGCCGGCGTGCCATTGTAGGAGTAGGAGACGCCTTCGACTTCGGCAATCAATGGGGATGGGTTCGAAACCATAGCCGCCATCGCACCACAGGCGCGCGGCGATGTCCATGGCCGGGAATCCCTTGAGCAAGGCGCGACAACGCGCCACTGCCCCGGCCGACGCGCCCTTGTCCGCGTCGGGGCGAAGCGATCAGGTGACGGCAAGGCCCCCACAGGGTGGGGGGTTGGGGGGGGAACGCAGCAACGATTCAAGGCCAATTCCACTGAGGGGTTGCTGCGCAAGCGCGATCGGGAAACATGGCACCCGGCCTTGTCTCCGCGGTGCCCCCATACTATGACGGCAGCACGCGCCCGCCCGGTCGGGCGCGCACCGCCGACGGCCCGATGCGGAAACACGGGGTTGCCGCGACTGGCGTCCTCCCCGCCGCGATAGGCCACATCGGCCTTACCTATGCCGAGCTCATCACCCCCTCTCCTTCCCTTGCAGTTGCAGGGCAAGGAGCGGGGGCCGGGGGGTGAGGATGGGGTTACCTCGACTGGAGGGATTCCGAATGGCGACGCAAACCCGCAAATTTTGGGGCTGGGGGGTCGTCGAGAACGACTTGTCCGCCGCCGAAATCCAGGCGCTGGGCAAGCGCATGGAGCAGCGCTACGGCATAGCGGAACTGAACTACTTGCCCCCGCCGCGGCTGGAGGAGATCTCGCTGCGCCCGCCGCGCGTCAAGCCGCCCGCGTCCCTGGCGCACTTGTGTACGGACGCGCCGCTGGAGCGGCTGGGGCACACCTACGGCAAGGCGTTCCAGGACGTGGTGCGCGCCTATCAACGCGACTTCTCCCCCGCGCCGGATTGGGTGGCCCTGCCCAAGACCGAGCAGGACGTGACGATGCTGCTGGACTGGTGCACGGGGTCCAAGATCGCCGCCATACCCTATGGGGGCGGCAGCAGCGTCGTGCGCGGCGTCGAGCCCGCCGTGGGCCCGGCCTACGCGGGAGCGGTGAGCATCGATCTGCGCCACCTGAACCAGGTGTTGCAGGTGGACAAGGTCTCCCGCGCGGCCAACGTCCAGGCGGGCATCTACGGCCCCGCGCTGGACAAGGCGCTGAAGCCCCACGGGCTGACCATGCGCCACTATCCCCAGAGCTACGAGTTCTCCAGCCTGGGCGGCTGGATCGCGACGCGAGGCGGCGGGCACTACGCCACGCTCTATACGCACATCGACGACTTCGTGGAGAGCCTGCGCGTGGTGACGCCGCGGGGCGTGGGCGAATCCTTCCGCCTGCCCGGCAGCGGCGCGGGGCCGAGTCCCGACCGGATGTTCATCGGCAGCGAGGGCATCCTGGGCATCATCACCTCCGCGTGGATGCGCCTGCA
>JBGPEV010000431.1:0-3607 GCA_041482995.1 bacterium
AGCCTGGCCGGGTGCGCTCGTGAAGGCTAACAGACAATTCGGTTGTACGTGCGAGAGGCCTTGCCTCTCGCGCTCTCCAGCAGGGAGCGATGCTCCCCGCACCCTGTTTGCGCCGCAAGCCCGCCCCCAGAAGGGCTAGGGAAATCAATCGGGGTCAGGGGCCAATGGCCGCTGCGCCATAGGCGCCAAAGGCGCTGGGGGTGCGGGGCGGAGCCCCGCGCAGTTTATGTCGGCTTTCAACCCTTACGTTACGGACCGCTACTCCTGTTTGCGGGTCAGTTCGATACCATTGCCGATGGGCACGAGCAGCGACTGCAGGCCGGGCTGCAAACGCACCCAGTCCTGATATTGCCGTGCCTGGGGCAAGGAAGCTTCCGGCCGCAGCATGTTGTCCGCCGCCACCACCGCGCCGGGCGCTAGCTTGGGCAAGAGGGCCTCCAGGCTCTTGCGGTACAGGCCCCGATTGAAGTCCAACAGCACGAAATCCCACGGGCCGGGCAGCCGCGCGATGGATTGCAGCGCATCGCCCGACGCCAGGTCCACGAGCCCGGCCAGGCCCGCTTCGGCCAGGTTGGCGCGCGCCTGCTCGTGCTTGGCGGCGACGTTGTCCAGCGTGGTGACGCGGCCGCCCGTGGCGCGGGCGGCATCGGCCAACCAGAGCGTGGAATAGCCCACGGAGGTGCCCACCTCCAGGATCCGGCGGCAACCGCCCAGGCGCGCCAGCAGATTGAGCAGCGTGCCCGCATCCCGCCCCACCGCCAGCATCCACTCGTCCCGGCGGCGCTCGAATTCCTCCCGGCTGAGGCGCTGGGCTTCCGCCTCCTCCCGCTCGCTGCGCGCCTCCAACCGGGCCAGCACTGTCGCCAAGGCCGTGTCCATGGGTCTTCCCTTTCCAGCGCCGATCGTTCCCGCCGGCGCGCGCCGCACCGTCGTCCACCTGTGGCCCAGCTTGCCACGCCCCAGGCACCCGGGCCATGGGCTGGGTGCGTATCGCTAAAATATAGTGAGCTTGCTTACCAATTCCCGCGATGGCATGATTGACCCATGGCGGATTCCTCCCTGGAGCGCAGCTTCGGCTTCATCATTCACGATGTTTCGCGGCTGATGCGCAAGCGCTTTGACCGGCGGGCGCACAGCGTCGGGCTGACCCGCGCCCAGTGGTCCGTGATTGCCCATCTGCACCGCAACGAGGGCGTGAACCAATCGGCGCTGGCCGAACTGATGGACGTGCAAAAGATCACGCTGGCGCGCTTGGTGGACCGGCTGGAGCAGGCGGGCTGGGTGGAGCGCCGGCCCGATCCGGCGGACCGCCGCGCCAACCGGCTCTACCTGACCGCCAAAGTGGCGCCCATGTGGGAACGGATGCGGGCACTGGCCGGGGAGGTCTTCACCGAGGCGCTCGATGGATTGGCGCCGCCGGAGCAGGACCGGCTGATCGATTGGCTGTTGACGGTCAAGCGCAACCTGGCGGCGCCGGACAAGCCGGCGCATGCGCTCGCGCCGCTGCCGTTGTTGGGAAGTACAGGAGACTGAGCAGAGATGGGTACCTGGTATCGGCGCGCGCTGGACGCCGCGCACGCATTCGTTGGACGGTCCTTGCGCACGATCCTGCTGGTGGGTGTGCCGCTGGTGGCCCTGCTGGTCGCGGGATATTTCTACCTGCTGACCGGGCGCATCGTCAGCACGGAGAACGCCTACGTGCGGGCGGACCGCGTATCCGTCAGCGCCGACGTCTCGGGGCGCGTGGTCGCGGTCAACGTGCGCGAGTACCAGATCGTGAAGCCGGACGACGTGCTGTTCCGGCTCGATGAAGAACCCTTCCGCATCGCACTCGACCAGGCGGAGGCCCAGCTTTCCGCCGCCCGCCGCGATATCGAGTCCCTGCGCGCCACCTACCAAGCCAAGCGCGCGGACCTCGAGCATCAGCAGGAGAGCATCGCCTTCCTGAAGCGGGAATACGAGCGCCAGATGAGCCTCGTGCAGCGTTCGCTGGTGCCCATGTCGCAATTGGACGAGGCCACGCACAACCTGCAATCTGCCCAATTGCAGGCCGACACGATTCGCCAAGACCTGGCCAAGGCCCTCAACGACCTGGGGGGCCAGCCCGACGCGCCCACCGGCCAGCATCCGCGGGTGAAGCAAGCGGTCGCCCAGCGCGACCAGGCGGACCTGAATCTGCGCCGCACGGTGGTGCGGGCCTCCATCCAAGGCATCGTCGGTCCCACCACGCTGCAACCCGGCGAATACGTGCAGGTGGGGACGCCCGTCTTCAGCCTCGTCGGCTCGGAAGCCTGGGTGGAAGCCAACCTGAAGGAAACCGAGCTCACCTATGCCCGCGTGGGCCAGCCGGCCAAGATCACGATCGACGCCTATCCGGGCTACACGTGGGCGGCGCGGGTGGCCAGCATCAGCCCGGCCACCGGCGCGGAGTTCTCGCTCCTGCCGCCGCAGAACGCCACGGGGAACTGGGTGAAGGTGGTGCAGCGCGTGCCCGTGAAGTTGCAGATCGACGCCCCCCCCGGCATGCCGCCCCTGCGCACGGGCATGAGCGCCAACGTGGAGATCGATACCGGCCATGAACGCGAGATGCCCGAGTTCGTGCGCAAGGCCCTGGCCTGGGGCCGCAAGGACCCGCCATGAGCGAGGCGCCGGGCCTGCATAACCCCGTGCGGCGGGCCTGGATCACCTTCGC
Source organism: bacterium (assembly GCA_041482995.1). GTDB lineage: Bacteria > SAR324 > SAR324 > SAR324 > JACQKK01 > JBGPEV01. The sequence continues at coordinate 2,693 of JBGPEV010000431.1, forward strand.
GGTGATGACCGCCACGCTGATGCAGGTGATCGACACCACCATCGTGAACGTGGCGCTGCCCCACATGCAGGGCGCGCTCTCGGCCACGACCGAGCAGATCTCCTGGGTGCTCACGTCCTACATCGTGGCCGCCGCCGTGATGACGCCGCCCACGGGCTGGCTGGCGGGGCGCTTCGGCCGCAAGCGGCTGTTCCTGGTCGCGGTGACCGTGTTCACGATCACCTCCATCCTCTGCGGCGTGGCCCAAAGCCTGGAGCAGATGGTCGTCTACCGCCTGTTGCAAGGGCTCTCCGGCGCCGTGCTGGTGCCGCTCAGCCAGGCGACCCTGCTGGACAACTACCCGAAGGAGCAGCACGGCCTGGCCATGGCGCTCTTCGGAATCGGACTGATGGTCGGACCGATCGTGGGGCCCAGTCTGGGGGGCTGGCTCACGGAAACCTACAACTGGCGCTGGGTCTTCTTCATCAACCTGCCCATCGGCATCACCGCGTTCGTGCTCGTCACCGTCTTCCTCGCGGAGACGGAGCTGGGCAAGCGGCGCTTCGACGCCTTCGGGTTCGCCCTGCTCAGCTTGAGCGTGGGCGCCATGCAGATGATGCTGGACCGGGGGCAGCAACTGGATTGGTTCGGCTCGGCGGAAATCGTGCTGGAATGCGCCGCGGCGGTGCTCGGGATCTATCTGTTCGTGGCCCATTCCTTCACCCACTCCCAGCCGTTCATCGACTTGGGGATCTTCCGGGACACGAATTTCGCCGCCGGGTGCATCTTCATGGGCCTGATCGGCTCGATCCTGCTGGCCACCCTGGCGTTGTTCCCGCCCTTCATGCAGAACCTGCTGGGCTATCCAGTCTTGACGACCGGCCTGGTGCTCGCGCCCCGGGGGGCGGGAACGATGCTGGGCATGATGATCGTGGG
>JBGPEV010000432.1:0-3605 GCA_041482995.1 bacterium
GCTCTTCAACGCCAAGCACCGGCGGGTCTCCATCTGCGGCGCGCTGGACGTGGCGCTGATTCACCGGCGCGTGCTGGAGGCGGTCGGCGTCCCCTACGCCCAGCGCCTCGCGGCGGCCCAGCCCCCCGTGCAGGTGCGCGCCGACACCCGCGCCCACGCCGTGTTTTCCCGCGCGCTGCCGGCCGGGCAGTTGCGCGCGCTGGATCCCGCCACGGACTTCGACACCGAGTGGCTGGAGTACATCCTGGCCGTGCGCACGGTCGATTCCCTCGACGAGGCGCTGGAGCACATCCGCGCGCATTCCCTGCGGCACACGGAAGCGGTGTACACGCGCAATGCCGCCGTCGCCGAGCGCTTCCTGCGCGAGGTGGATGCGGCGTGCGTGATGCACAATGCCTCGACGCAATTCACCGACGGCGCGGAGTTCGGCCTGGGCGCGGAGATCGGCATCAGCACGCAGAAACTCCACGTGCGCGGCCCGTTCGCCCTGGAGGGCCTCACCAGCACGAAATGGATGATCCGCGGCACGGGCCAACTGCGGCCGTAACACCCAACAACTGAACCACCAAGACACCAAGGCACAAAGGACGAACGGCTCTTTTTGGCGGTGCCCACCCGTTCGTCCGCAGCTTCTAGTTCCGCTGGACCCGTCGGGATCGGATACAATAAAGTTGTGTAGTTCTTTGTGCCTTGGTGCCTTGGTGCCTTTGTGTTGAGGCAGTTCCAGCGATGAACGTCCTGCTCAACTCCTGCACGCACTGGTGGAACGCGGAGGCGCACTATGCCGCGGTGCTGGCGGAGTGTCTGCGGGAGGGGGGCCACAAGGTGTGGGTGCTCACTCAGCCGGGCACACGCCACGCCGCGGAGTTGCAGCACCGCGGCATCCCGGCCGTCACGGACATTCCGGCGTGGACCCGCAATCCGCTCAACTGGGCGGCGGTGGGGCGGCAGTTGGCCACTTTCCTGGTGCGCAACGGGGTGCAGATCGCCGACGTGTTCCGCTCCGGTGAACTGCCGCTCACGCTCTGGGCGGCGCGGCTCGCGCCGGGGGTGCGGGTCGTGCGCACGCGGGGCACGGCGCGCCCGCTCCGCGGGCATTGGCTCAATCGCAGGCTCTACGCAGGCTGCCAGGGCCTGATCGCCTCCGCCAACGTCCTGCGCGACGAGATGGTGCGCAACCTGGACTTGGCGCCCGATGCCGTGCGCACGATTTACTTTCCCGCCGAGCCAACCCTGGACTGGAGCGAGGAGCGGCGCAAGGAGGCGCGCGGGCGGTTGTTGGCCGACCTGAAGTTGCCCCCGGACCGCGTCCTGCTGGCCATCGTGGGGCGGGTCTTTCCGGAAAAGGGGCACGAGCGGCTGATCGACGCCCTGGCCGGGGTGCGGCGGCTGCACCCCCACACCGCGCTGCTGATCGCCGACAAGGGCTACCCCGACGAGGCCCCGCACCGGGCACGCCTGGAGGAGCGCATCGCCGCGCTGGGGCTGCAAGACCACGTGCGCTGGCTGGGCTTCCGTGAGAGCATCCGCGACGTGATGGCCTGCGCGGACTATGGCGTGATTCCGTCCCTCTCGTCCGAGACGAACTGCCGCGTGGCCATGGAGTTCTTCTCGGCGGGCACGCCCGTGGTGGCCTTCCCCACGGGGGCGCTGCCGGAGGTGATCGAGGACAACCTCACCGGCATCTTGACGCGTGACCAGTCCCCGGAGACGCTGGCCGGTGTGCTGGGCATGCTGATCGGCGACCCCGGCCTGCGGCACCTGATGGCGCGCCACGGCCGGGAAGCCGTGCTCAAACGCTTCTCACGACAGAAGTTCCTGGACGACACCCTGGCCGTCTTCGAGAAGGCGCTGGCCACACCGAAAAAATGACCATGACCAAACTCGACCCTTTGAAGGCGCACCTCCTGGAACAGGCCCACGCCAACCGGTGGATCAACCAGGAATGGTGGAAGGCGTTGGTCAACCTGTCCCTGGAGGAGTTGGACCGGCCCCAGGGCGCGTTCTTCAGCTCCATCTTCGGCACCTGGAATCATTTGCTGCTGACCGACCGCAGTTGGCTGAGCCGGATCACGGGGCGTCCCTTTGCCTTCAAGAAGCTCTCGGATCGTCTGTGTGACACCAAGGAGCAGTTCGAGCGGGAGCGGGCGCTCACGGACGCGGAATGGATCGCGACGATGGAGGGCGAAGCGGACGTTCAGCGAGTGCTGGTCTATCGCAACTCGCGGGGCGTCGAGTTTCGAACGCCGCTCCATCAGGTGCTGCAGCACGTCTTTACCCACCAGGCCCACCATCGCGGGCAAATCCATCAGATGTGTGACGAGCGCAAGATCGCGCTCCCCGATGGCGGATTGATCGCGTTTTACCGGCGCTAGGACTCCGCGCCCATCCGGTTCCGCACATGAAAACGTTCGACCCGTTGAAGACCCACCTGCTGGAGCAGGCGAACGCGAACCGCTGGATCAACCAGGAATGGTGGAAGGCGCTCAGCGGCTTGTCCCTGGAGGAACTGGACCAGCCCCAGGGCGCCTTCTTCGGCTCGATCTTCGGCACGTGGAACCACATCCTGCTGGGCGACCGCATCTGGCTGGGGCGGATTTCGGGACAGGACTTCCTCTTCCAGAAGCTCTCCGACCGCGTGTGCGCCAGCAAGGAGCGGTTCAGCGCGGAGCGGGAGAAGACCGATCTTGAATTGATTGAGTGTATAGCGGGGACGCCCGACGTGCTGCGCGTCCTGAGCTATCGCGGCAACCAGAGCCAACCCTATGCGACCCCGCTCTCCCGCATCTACCAGCACCTGTTTGCCCACCAGGCCCATCACCGGGGCCAGATCCACCAGATGTGCGACGAACGCCAGATCGCGTTGCCCGACGGCGGCCTGATCGCCTTCTACCGGCACTGACGATTCGGCGCAAATCAAGAAGGAATCGGTGGGGCGGACGTTCTGTTCCCCTGCGCCAGGAGCGGTGGGGCGGGCGTCCCGCCCGCCCTGCCATCTACCCCCGCAGAATGAACTCGTTGCCGTCCGGGTCCTGAAAGGTGGCGAACCCGCCCCCGGGCAAGGCCTTGGGAAGAGACGTCAGCGTCACACCCTGGGCCTGCAACCACGTGCACGTTTCGTCTACATCGTCGCACTTGAACACGATGGAGGGTTTGAGCCCCTTCCATTCGGGCATCATGCGCTTGGGATAAAGCACCAGGCCGCTTTGTGCCCCGGGCGGGGCCACCTCCAGCCACATGGCGTTGGCGTCCATCGTGTGCTCGGAGCGCACCTCGAAGCCCACTTGCCGGGTCCAGAACGCTTTCGCCCGCTGCTGATCTTCCACATACACGGCGACGGTCGCAATCTGGCGGATCATCTCGCTTCCCCCGTTCGATGGACGTGCGTGCGGCAGCCCTGCGGCTGGCCGGTCGCTGCCGCCAGAATGCGCCAACGGGCGCACGGAGAAAAGGGGGCGGGCCAATCCTCAAACCCCGGCTAGCCCGGATATTTCACCAGTTGCGCCGAAGCAGCAAGGTGCGGCAGCGGATGTGGATTAAGCGAGGGTTGGGGCCGCCGCAGGGGTGATTCCCCGTGCCGCGGGCAGACCTCCCCCTTACCCCCA
>JBGPEV010000433.1:0-3580 GCA_041482995.1 bacterium
AGGACCTGGCGGAGCGCACCCGCATCCGCGCGGAGGCGAGCAAGGATCCCAATTGGCCGCCCAAGACCGCGGAATATCTCGAGAGCCTGCAGTCCAACATCGTCAACCCGTACAGCTTCGTGCCCGTGCTGCCGCCCGGCAAACACGGGCCGATCTACGAGTTCCGCTACTACACCTACAAGGGCGGCATGCTCCCGAAAATTCAGGAGCGGTGGGAGGCCAAGTTGCCGGAGCGCATCCCCCTCTCCGCGCCCGCCTTCGCCGGGTACACCGAACTGGGCACGCTGAACCTGCACATTCACATCTGGCCCTACGCCAGCCTCAACGACCGGGGCGCCATCCGCAAGAAAGCCGTGGATACCGGTGCCTGGCCGCCGCCCGGAGGGGGCGAGATTTGGGAGCAAATGAACAACAAGATCCTGCTGCCCGCGGCGTTCAGCCCGATGCAGTGAGTTCGCCCCCCGATGGTGGACCGCTTCCCTTGGTTTGCGCAGCGGAGGCGGTTCGCGGCCCCCTACTCCCGCCCCTTTAGCCAGTCTTCCAGCACGTCGCGGTAGTGAGAGAGGCGGAGAAATTCGGCGGGGTCGCCACCCAGGTCGGGATGGGCTTCCTTGGAGCGCCTGCGGAAGGCGGCCCGCATGTCGCTGACCGTTACCGTGTTGGCCTCCAGGCCCAGGTAAGCCAGGGCCTGGAGCACTTCGATTTGCAGCACGGGCGTTTCGGCCCCGCCGTAGGTGCCATAACTGAAGCGCGGGCGTTCCTTGCGTTGCTCCTGCCAGCGGCGCACGGCGTGCTCGAGGGCCTCGCCGAAGCGCCGCACGGCCTGGTAGAGTTGGCTGCGGAACGCGCGCTCCCAGTGGTAGTGGTAGAAGTCCGGCGTGAAGTTGACGATGTCGACGGTGCGCTGCAGGTATTGGAACAACTGCTCCGCCCGCAGGTGCGTGTACTCGCCCTGGGCCTTCCAGTAGTGCTCCCGCCGCCCCAGATCGTGCCACAGCGCGCGTTTGGCCTGCTCCATCCCCAGATCGAAGGGCAGCTTGAGGAAATATTCGCCCCACTTTTCTTCTCCCGCGCCCTGGGCCAGTTGCGCGGTCTCGTAATCGATCGGGCCCACCAGGGCGGTGAAGAAGCGGGTGTAGTCCTCCCGGGAAAAAAACCACGGGCTGTTCTCCAGCTTCCAGTCGATGCACTCGAAGTACTGGCAAAACAAGCGCAGCAGGGTCTCGTCCTCGAAGAAGCCCCGCGCCAATTGCTGGCAGGCGTGGCGTTCCACGGCCGATTGCGCGTCGCGCATGAACCACTGGCCGGCCTGCGCCAGTTGCTGGGGCGGGAAGCCCGCCCGGACGAGATTGGGGAAGACGCGCGGATCGCGGCCGAGCCGTTCCAGCCGGCCCAGCACGGCCGAATCCCCGTAAATCCGATCGATCTGAGACGATTCGCCGAACATCATGGGAGACGCCAACAATCCAGAGGCGGCCACGGGTGGCACCGCGTGATTCTGCCGCGGGGCGCCGTGGGTGGGGCTTCCGCCGGGCGCGGCGACTCCAGTTTGCCATGGGGCCGGGCCGTGTCAAGCAACGCCGCCGGAGCGCGAAGCCGGTGCGGCGGCCTCCCACGCGTGATGAATGTCATGGCCCAGCGCGCACCGCCGGGGCACCCTGCAAACAGCGGCGCTCCCTCGGCTGCGGGAGAATGCTTCGCACTCTCCTGCACGCCGCAACCGCCCGCTTCGGCCTGGACTTGCGCCGCAGCGCGGGCCTGCCAAGCCCAGCGGTTGCGGCCCCTCGGGCTTGACGGACCAGGAGCAAGTGGGTAACGCCTAGGGGTCGGGCAAGCGGCTGGCCGGCGGGACCGGTGCAGCGAGGAACCGGACCCGGCAACAAGCGCGCGTTTGGCGCGGGTCACCACGAGGAGAACTGAACATGACCTACGTCGTCACAAAGTATTGCGACGGCTGCAAGTACACCGACTGCGTCGAAGTGTGTCCTGTGGAAGCGTTCCACGAAGGACCCACCATGTTGTACATCAACCCGGAAACCTGCATCGACTGCGACGTGTGCGTTGCGCAATGTCCCGTGGAGGCCATCTATCCGGAAGACCAGGTGCCCGACAAGTGGAAGGAATACACGCAGATCAACGCCGAGAACTACTCGAAGTACCCCACCCTTTCCACCAAGAAGGAGCAGTTGCCGACAGCCAAGACATTGGACGAACTGAAAGCGGCCGAGGGCTGATCGCGCCGCCGGCAGTGGGCGCGGGTCGCGGGGAGCGTGCCATCCGGGCGCCGCTCGCGCGCCGCTCCGTGCCGCCGCCCGGGAGACGTACCGCGGCGGACTCAAGCGAGGGGAATCATGGCCTACCAGTTCATCACGGTGGAGACCCGCGAGCACGTCACGACGATCACCATCAATCGGCCGGAGGTGATGAACGCCCTGCACCCGCCCGCGAACATGGAACTGGGCCGGGCGTTTGACGACTTCGCGACGCAAGAGCAGGCCTGGGTCGCCATCATCACCGGCGCGGGCGATCGCGCCTTTTCCGCCGGGAACGACCTCAAGTCCACCGCGGCGGGGGTCAAGTTCAGCCTGAGCGACTTCCCGGGCGGCTTCGGCGGTATCACCAACCGCCACGACCTCTTCAAGCCCGTGATCGCGGCGGTGAACGGCGTGGCCTTGGGCGGGGGCTTCGAGATCGCCCTGGCCAGCGACATCGTGCTGGCCTCGGAGAACGCCACCTTTGGCCTGCCGGAGCCGCGCGTGGGGCTGGTGGCGGGGGCCGGCGGCATGCAGCGCCTGCCGCGCATGATCCCCATGAAGATTGCCATGGGCATGATGCTGCGCGCCAAACCCATCTCCGCCCGCCAGGCGGAGAAGCTGGGGCTGGTGAACGAGGTGGTGCCCCAGGCCGAACTGATGGACAGCGCCTGGCGCTGGGCGCGGGAAATCATGGAGTGCGCGCCCATCTCGGTGCGGCTCACCAAGCAGACCGTGGCGACGCAGATGCACCTGCCGCTGCAGCAGGCCATCGATACGCCCGTGCCCCTTTACAAGATTTTCGAGGGTTCCGCCGATCGCATCGAGGGACCCAAGGCCTTCGCCGAAAAGCGCAAGCCCAACTGGAAAGGCCGGTAGCCGCGGGCGCATCGCTCCCAGTCCGTCAGCGCCCACAGCGCCGCGCCTGCTTCCGTTTCCATTGCCCCGGAGAGTGCATGGCCGAGTACAAGGAAATCCTGCTCGATATCCAGGAGCGCGTCGCGGTGCTCACGATCAACATGCCCGATTCCCGCAACCCCATCAGCGGCAAGACGGTGATCGGAGAAATCGAGGACGCCTGCCGCCGCCTGCAATTCAACGACGACGTCTCGGTGCTGATCCTCACTGGAGCGGGCAAGGCCTTCTCCGCGGGCGGCAACGTGAAGGACATGCAGAAGCGCGCCAAGGAATTCGTCGGCGGTCCGATCGTGCTGGCGGAAGAAGCCTACCGCCGCGGCATCCAGCGCATTCCCCTGGCGCTGGACGGGCTGGATGTGCCCATCATCGCCGCGGTGAACGGCCCCGCCATCGGCGCGGGCTGCGATATG
>JBGPEV010000434.1:0-3571 GCA_041482995.1 bacterium
CCGGCGGGCGGGGTTGGCGGCGCCGGGGAGTCTGCCCAGGCCAAGCCCAAGCGCCGTGCCGAGCCCCGCGCTTCCACCACGGACCCCGAGGCGCGGGTGATGAAGGGTCCCGACGGCGGCTTCCGGCCCAGCTACAACGTGCAATTCTCGACCGGCGTGGGCAGCCAGATCATCTTCGGCGTCGACGTGGCCAACGAGGGCACCGACCAAGGCCAGCTTGAACCCATGCTGGAGCAACTGCACCACCGCCATGGCCACTGCCCGCCGGAAACGCTGGTGGACGGCGGATTCGGCACGGTGAAGGCCATCGAGGCCGCCGCCGAATCCGGCGGCCGGCTCTACGCGCCGGTCAAACCGCCGAAGAACCCCAAGAACGACCCTTACCGCCCCAGGCGCTCCGACTCGCCCGCGGTCGCCGAGTGGCGGGCGCGGATGGCCACCCCGGAGGCCAAGGACATCTACAAGCAGCGTGCCGCGACCGCCGAATGCGTGAACGCGCAAGCCCGAAATCGCGGCCTCAGACAGTTTCCCGTGCGCGGGTTGACCAAGGTCAAAGCCATCGTGCTCTGGTACGCGTTGGCTCACAATCTCTCGCGGATGCTCAGCCCGAACCTCCAAGTCGCACTGGTTACGTAGCCGCGCGACACAGGCACCGGGCTGCACTCCAATCGCCGCAACGCAGAGCGCGCAACCCGCAACGAGAAAACCCCTTCCATCGGGGCGCTCTAGTCGATTGCGGGTCACTCAGGCCGAGGCTGACCGAATTGATTCACAAGCTCTGAGCCCGTCGAACGGGTGCCCGTCCGCACTGGCTTGGCCGCACGGAGACCGGCCGCCACCCCCTACTGACTGAGGAATCGGACGATCCTGGGACAAGGACCTGCGGAGTGTCGCCCCGCCGGTCGGCCCTTCTGAGACGGCGCCCCTCCCCGGCCTACACCTCCCGGCGCTCGCTCGTGCCGGGGGGCGGGCCTTCCTCCACGCGGTGGCGGAGCGGCAAGAGCGAGGCGAGGATCGCCGTGGCGAGGATGCCCGCCACCACGCCCAGCGCCAGCAGGATCGGAATCGCGTACCACGCGGAAATCAGCATCTTCGCCCCGACGAAGATCAGCACCACCGACAGCCCGTACTTGAGGTAACGGAACATGTCGATGATGCCGGACAGCGCGAAGTACATTGAGCGCAATCCCAGGATCGCGAACACGTTGGACGTGTAGACGATGAACGGGTCCCGCGAGATCGCCAGCACCGCGGGGATCGAGTCCGTGGCGAAGATCAGGTCCGTCGTCTCCAGCAGGATCAGCGCCACGAACAGGGACGTGGCGTGCAGCTTGCCGTCGATGCGCAGGAAGAAGTGCCCGTTCGCCACGTGGTGGGTCACCGGAAACCAGCGTTGGAAGAACCGCAGCACCGGGTTGTGCTCCGGGTGCAGTTCCTGCTCCACGTGGAAGGCGAGGCGCGTGCCGGTGAAGACCAGGAACGCGCCGAACACGTAGACCATCCAGTGGAACTGCTGGATCAGCGCAACGCCCGCGAAGATGAACACGGCGCGCATGAGGAACGCGCCGAGGATTCCCCAGAACAGGATGCGGTGCTGGTAGAGCGGCGGAGTGTTGAGCGTTTGGAAGATCAGGACGAAGACGAATAGGTTGTCGACGCTGAGGGATTGCTCGATCAGATAGCCGGTGATGAATTGCAGCGCGGGTTCCGCGTCTTGCTCGTAGTAGATCCAGCCCATGAAGAGCAGGGCCAGCGCCACCCAGAAGCAGGACCACAGGATGGCCTCGCGAAAGCGCACCACGTGCGCCTTGCGATGGAACACCCCCAGGTCCAGGGCCAGCATGACCAGTACGAATACCGTAAAGCCGGCCCACTGTGCTGGATGATTGAACATCGCGTTCCCGGTTTCAGTCCCCACAACGGGGTGAAGTGGCGTCCTGCCGCTGCCGTGCGGATCCGGCGGCCCGCCGCGCGTTGCCGCCGGCGCGGCCTGACGGGAAGGAGGCACCACATCCGCGCATCGCTCCCGCCGCGGGCTGTCCTCGCCGCTGGACCGGGCTCGCCCGGCACCGGCGCGCGGCGCTGGCAATTCCCGGCCCGATTCGGCCAATTTCATGACATTACTAGGAAAATCGGGGCACCTCAACCCGAAAGCGCGGCGGCGCCAGGGCGCCCGCAAAGTCATCGCTCCTTGCTTGAATGCTACCGGTGGGGCGGGCGTCCCGCCCGCCGGCTGCGAGTTGGCCGGCGTCAAGTCGCCGGAGATTCGACTTTGTGGGCGCCCCGGCTCAGGCCCGCGCCCCACCGTCCCGATCAATGGACGCTGCGCGGCTTGAGCAGGATCGGCGTGTAGCGCAGCAACAGCAGCACGAACGCGAAGCACCAGAGCAGCCCGGCGAGCAGCAGCGCGTGGCTATAGAGGGCCGATCCCAAGAACGCCCCACCCACGCGCAGCACGGCGGCCAGGTTCATCAGCCCATAGCCGGCGACCACCAGGGGCGCCGCCTCGATCGGGCGCCCGGTATGGCCCAGGGCGATGCGCGTGACCATCCCGTAGATCAGCACGCCCACGCCCCCCACGGTGAACGCATGCAGGGCCGCTGACGGCGGCTGACCGAGCGCGGGCAGGATGCCCAGCAGCGCGAAGCCCACCGCCAGCCAGCCGTAGCCAAGAAAGAGGATCCACAGGATCGGGCGCCGCAGCACGGGCCAGACAAACCAGCCCGCCCAGCGCGCGGCGTGAATGGCGGCCGCGGCCAAGGCCACCGTGCGCGGCAGCCAGCCCTCGGGCGGCAGGAACACCACGGCGGCCAGCGCCGCGACCGACACATGGCTGAGCCGCTCCACCCAGGGCCGGACGCGGATCGGGGCGCCGGAGAGCACGTTGCCGGAAAACGCCGGGATCACCCGGCCGCCCACCAGCACCAGGATCAAGACGATGGCGTAGACCCCCAGCCACAGCCCGTTGCGGGCGGCGCCCGGCCACCACCCGAGCAGGTCCGCGTGCACCATGGCATTGCCCGCCAGCAGCAGGGCGAAATAGCCGTAGAACACCTGGTTGCGCCGTTGCGCGCGCTGCCCCAGGTAGGGCCAGAGCAGCACGGCCAGCAGCGGCAGCAGCGCCAGATCGATCAGGGCGGGGAGCAAGCGGGGCGGGGGATAGGTCCACATCGCCACGCGCCCCAGCAGCCACACGGCGGCCAGCGCCTGCAGCGGCCGGCCGTGCACCCCACGGACGCCTGTCCAGTTCTGGCTGGCGGTGAGAATGAATCCGCACACGATCGCCACGGCGAAGCCGAACACCATCTCGTGGGCGTGCCACGTCACCGGGTCGATGCGGGGCGGGGCGATCCAGCCGAACAGCACGCTCAGCCACAGCCCCATCAGCCCCACGGCCGCCAGCGCCCCCAGCAGGAAGAACGGGCGGAAGCCCAAGCCCCAGAAGGGATGCCCCGTCCACTCCTTGGGCGCCGGTGCTGGAGTGGCGGGTGTGCGCGGCGAGGTGGCGGCGGATTCGGCCATGGGTTGCCTCCTGGACAGGGTCACCGGGCGCGCGGGGTGGGAGCCGACC
>JBGPEV010000435.1:0-3567 GCA_041482995.1 bacterium
CCAGCGCCCGGGAGACCATCGGCCGGGTGGCCGCCGGCGCTATCGCCCGCAAGCTGCTGCGGAGCTATCTTCAAGTAGAAACAGTGGCCTGGGTTTCACAAATTCACCAGATTTCCGCGGTAGTAGATGAAGGAGCCGTCACCGAAGACGCCGTCGAGTCCAACATGGTGCGCTGCCCGGATGCGGCTGCGGCGAGCCGCATGATCGAGCGCATCGAGCAGGCGCGCAAGGCGGGAGACAGCGTGGGCGGAATCCTGACGGTGCGGGTGCGGGGCTGCCCGCCGGGCCTGGGCGAGCCGGTGTTCGACAAGCTGACGGCGGACCTGGCCAAGGCGGTCATGTCGCTTCCGGCGGCCCGGGGTGTCGAGTTTGGCCTGGGGTTTGAATCCATTTTGCTTACCGGCTCGCAACATAACGACGCCTTCGAGATGAGGGAGGGCCGGGTGCGCACCAAGACCAACCGCTCCGGGGGCATCCAGGGCGGAATCTCCAACGGCGAGGACATCCGGATGCGGGTGGCATTCAAGCCCACCGCGACCATCGCCCAGGAGCAGCAGACCGTGACCCGCGCCGGGGCGGCGGTGACGTTCCGCGGCCGCGGGCGTCACGATCCGTGCGTGCTGCCGCGGGCCGTGCCGATGGTGGAAGCGATGGTGAACCTTGTCCTGATGGATCACGCCCTGCGGGCCCTGCCGAAGCGCGACCTGGCGGGCCTGGCCGCTCACCTGCGCCGCGAGTCCCCCTGACATGATCAACCCGAGATGATCAACCCGAGATGATCAACTACTACGCGACCCTGGGGGTGCTGCCGACCGCCACGACGGACGAAATCAAGGCATCCTTCCGGCAATTGGTGAAGCGCTACCACCCGGACATGAACCACGGCAACGCGCAGATCTTCGCGCGCATCCGGGAGGCCTACGAGGCGCTGGCCGAGCCGGAGCGGCGCGAGACCTTCGACCGGGCCTGGCAGGAGGCGCACACGGTGCGGGCCCAGTTGCAGGGCGGTGGTGCGCGCCCGGAGGCGCGGGCCGACCAGCCGGTGACGGTGCTGACGCGCATCATGTCGCTGGCCATGCCCCGCACAGGCCGCTTCCAGCTGGAGGGGATCATCGGCCGCATCCAGATCGAGCCGACGACTCCGGAGACGCTGTGGGAGACCACGCTGCGCAAGTTCAAGGGCTCCGATCCGGCTGCGCTGGCCAAGCACGTGATCCAGATCCGCCTCAGCGGGGAGAAGGACCTGGTGCAGACGATCCTGCCGCGCCCGACCGACTTCGGCGTGGAGATGCAGAAGGCCACCCCGGAAGAGCGGCGCAAGCCGGGCTTCCTGCGCAACTTGCTCCAGGGCGTGGGGCGCAAGCTGTCCCTGGGCGACCTGTTCGACGGCAACGCCTTCGGCTCCTATGGCGCGTTCCTGCCGCTGTCCCTGGTAATGACGGTGCCGCGCGGCGTGCCGCTGGTGTTGCGCAACGTGACCGGCTCGCTCAGCATCGGCGACCTGCGCAGCGACCTGGTGGCGAACATGCTCGGCGGCGTACTGCGCGCGCAGCACCTGTCCCGCGCGACGCTGACGCTGAACGGGAACAGCCGCGCCTACCTGTCCCGCGTGGCCCGGCCGGCGGAACAGCTGGTGTTCGGCAACGCGCAACAGTGGCTCAAAGGCCAGGTCACGCGCTTGCGCGCCGTGGTGGAGAACCACGGCCAGGTGCAGGTGCACTGCCCCGTCGCCTTTGCCCAGGCCGAGGTGCGCGGCCAGGGCTTCTTGAACATGATGGAGACGGTCGGCTCGGCCGTGTGCGACGTGCGCGACAACGGCTACATCCGCATCGCCCGCGTGCGCAACGGCTTGCAGGGCACCCGTGCCGGCAATGGCCGCGTGGACGCCGCCGTGCGCCGCCGCCCCACGGATGCAGCCGGCCCGGCAGCCCCCGCTGCCGCACGAGTCGGGTAGACAGCCCGTCCGAGGGCCCCCCTGCCCGTGTTCTTGGCTTCGTTCCTCTTCTTTTTGCGCAAGCCACTGAACTAACTTGGTTTCTCAGAACCGTGCCTCATCCTCGCGCCTACGGCGCGATCCTTCTCCACTACGCGGAGAAGGACACTGCAACCACGTCCCGTACCCGGCAAGCCTTCACGAAACCCTTATATCTGCCGATTGGGCTACATGTGATGAAGGTCCCATGCGGGAGGCCGTTAACCCTCAGGTCGTTAGAGGCCGATGGAGAGCAAGGACCCCCGCATGGGTTTTTCCCCTGTGGCCATAAGCCCGAACAGTTGCCCGGTGCGTCGCAGCCCGGATCCGTAAGGAAGGGACAGGCCAAAGGGACCTTCGCGGTATCTTCGCACAGGGAGGTGTGAGGTGAAAACCAAGCGCATGTGGGCCGGGATTGATGTCAGCAAAGCCGAGCTGGTCGTAGGATTCTGGCCCTCGGTCGAGAGGGTGACGTACTCGCGAGACGAGGCGGAAATCGAACAACTCTGTCGGGACTTGAAACGGCGGCGAGTCCGCTTGGTGGTGCTTGAAGCCACCGGCGGGCTGGAGCTCCCGGTGGTGCTGGCCCTGGTGCGCCTGGGTGTACCGGTGCATCGCTGCGAGTCTTCGCGGGCCAGGCATTTTGCCAAGGCGTTGGGCCTGCGCGCCAAGACCGATCCCATTGACGGTGTGATGTTGGCGCGCTTTGCGGCCAGCGGTGAGCTCCAGCCGCAAACCTTCGCCAGCGAGCCGGTGCGCCAATTGGACGCGCTGGTGACGCGGCGACGCCAGGTGGTGCATATCATCACCGAGGAAAAGAACCGCCTGCATGCCAGCAGCGACAAGGCCTGCCGTGCCGGCATCCGGCAGGTGCTGCGGATGCTGGCGCAACAAAAGCGCAAGCACGAAGCGCAAATCGCCCAGGCCCTGGATCGCGCGCCGGAGCTCAAGGCCAAGTCCGACCTGCTCCAAAGCGCTCCGGGGGTGGGCAAAGTCACGGCGGCCACGCTCGCCGGCGCCCTTCCCGAGTTGGGTACGCTCGACCGGTGGCAGGTTGCGGCCTTGTCCGGCACCGCGCCCTATCACAACCGCAGTGGGCGCTTTCAAGGCCAGTCGCGCATCGCAGGCGGCCGAGCCGACGTGCGTGGCGCGCTCTACATGGCCACACTGGTGGGCACGCAACATGATCCTGAGATCGCGAAGCTCTATGCCCATCATTTGGCCAAGGGCAAGCCGAAGAAGGTGGCGCTCACTGCCTGCATGAGGCATTTGGTAGTCGCCTTGAATGCCATGGTGCGGGACAACACCCCCTGGCGGCAGACCGTCCCTGCCGCCGGATAGGGCAAAATTCAAGACAGTTGCTCTCCACACGGTTTTTCAGACAACTAGGGAGAGGGTCGCCCGCGCAGTTGCGGGCGGGGTGAGGCGGCGCCGCAGGCGCCCGCAGTGGGACGTTTTGAAATGCGCTCCAGCAATTCGCGGGAGCAGGTGCCGGGAGATGGGGCCACAGGGCGTACAACGCCCCTTGACTCCCCCGGCGGGCCAGACTACGAGGGGCGGAATAGACTGGACGGGAAATTCCAGTACACCCTGCG
>JBGPEV010000436.1:0-3553 GCA_041482995.1 bacterium
ACCTCGTGGATGCCCGCCGCTTCCACGGTCTTCAGATCCGCGACGATCTGCTCGGGCGGCCCCACCAGGATCGACTTGTTGGTGAGGTTCTCCTCTTTCATGTTCTTCAGGCGCTCCACGATCTCGACGAAATAGCGCAGGGTGGGCGGCGCGGTCTTCAGGTCGGACGGGAACGCGGAGATGAGCGCGTCCTTGAAGTAGCGCAGCAGGCAGTCCTTGCCGTAGTGCTCCTCCTCCGGCGTCGAGGCGATGTGTACGAAGTAGCTGCACTTGGCGCGGCGGGGCGCGAAGCCGTGCTTCGCCTGCTCCGCGTGAAACGCCTGCACGCCCTCGGCCAGGCTGCCATACACCAGGGCGGCCGCAAAGGGGGCGAACAGGATGTGCCAATCGTTGCGGGCCGCCAACTCCATGGAAAACTTTGAGAAGCACGCCACGTAGGGCCGGAGCGGCTGCTGGTGGGGCTTGGGGGTCACCTGCACGTTGTCGAAGGCGTAATACTTGCCCTGGTGGGACCAGCGCCCGGGCTCCGTCCAGGCGCGCCAGAGCAGTTCCATCCCTTCCGTGAAAATGGCGGCCGAGTCCTCGTAGGGCGCATGAAACGGGGCGAATTCCTTCCGGTCGTAGCCGCGCCCGGCCGCGAAGTCCACCCGCCCGCCGGAGAGCAGATCGAGCGTGGCCCATTCCTCCGCCACCAGCAGGGGATGGTGAATCGGGAGCAGCACGACCGCGGGTCCGAGCCGCACGCGCCGGGTGGCGCCCGCCACCTGGGCCAGCAGCAGGTTCGGGCTGGAATTGACCCCAAGCAGGTTGAAGTGGTGCTCCCCCACCCAGACGGAATGCAGCCCCACCTGTTCCGCCCACAGGCACTGCTCGTAGATCTGCCGCACCAGTTGTTCCGGCGTGCGCGTATTGCCGGGATAGCGGTTGTCGCTCAGCGTGAAGTACCCGAACTCCATGGCCACCCTTCCCCCAATTTCGCCCGTCCATCACCTCTCCCCCGGCGCTGCGTGCCATCCCCTCCCCGGTCTATACAAGGGGGAGGGGGCCGGGGGGAGAGGTTGCGCGCGGCACAGTGGGCTGCCTTTCCGCTGCCCCGACGGTAGTCCGCCCGGAGCGGGACTTCAAGGCTTGCCCGCATTCGCGCTTGACTTGGCCGCCTGACGGCCCTAGCTCAACAGGCAGGAACGGACGCGGCACACTCAAGGGGGCAAATCACGCGATGATGGGATGGAGGAGAGCGCTGGCGGCCGCGGGCACCGCCCTGTTGTTCCCCGGGGGCCCGGTGCTGGCGCTGCCGGAAGGTGCGGCCCCGGCGGAGGAGCCCAAGCACTTCTATTCCCTGGAACTGCACAAGCCCACCTACCTGCTCACGGCCTGGGATGCCGAGCCCCATGGCGACCGGCAGGAGAAGGAAGTCGAGTTCCAGTTCAGCTTCAAGAAGCGGCTGTTGAACGGCACGCCGCTCTATTTCGCCTACACCCAACGCGCCATGTGGCAGATCTATGACCAGGAGCACTCCCGCCCGTTCCGCACCCAGAACCACAATCCCGAGCTGTTTCTGGACACGCCCCTGGACTCGCTGCTTGGCGGCCGCGCCGGCGTGAGGCTGGGGGTGGAGCACGAGTCCAACGGCATGGCCACCGCCAGCTCGAGAAGCTGGGACCGCGCCTACGTGTGGCCGCGCATCGCGTACCCGGAACTTGAACACCTCACCGTTGAAGCGAAGGCGTGGTGGCGCTTTCCGGAGAGCAAGAAGCGCGGGGCGGACGACCCCCGCGGCGACGACAATCCCGACATCGAGGACTATCTGGGCCACGGCGAACTGCACCTCAGCCAGTTCAGCCGAGGCGCCGGCGATGCCCTGCCCTACCGGCGGGTGGCGCTGATGTTCCGCGACGGCACCCGGGCGGGCACCGAGACCCTGCAAGTGGACTTGGAGTACCACCTGCACAACGTGTGGCACTTCTTCAATCAGGGCATCTACCTGCACGTGCAATACTTCTACGGGTACGGCGAGAGCCTGATCGATTACAACCGCCGGGTGAAGAAACTCGGGGTGGGGTTCAGCTTCTATTAGAGCGCCCCACGGAACTGAAAACTGCCTCAACACAAAGGACACAAAGAACAGCGAATTCTTTTCGCCGGCCCATCGAGCGTTCCGCGCCAATAGGGTGTTCCGGTGGGCTACTTCACGTTTCTCAGAACTGCGGTCCCTCGGAACAGAATTCACTTTGTGTCCTTCGTGCATTTAGGGCGCCTAACAAATCCGCTGAATCACAACGACACAACGAACACGACGAAGATTCGATGGATGCGGTTCGGCGCGAAATGGGGCTTCAAGCCTGTTTTTCGTTGTGTGCGTTGTGCTCGTCGTGGTTCAAGGCAGGTGGCAGTCTTGCTGGACGCTCTTAGCGGTTCAGGAGTTTCGTTCGACGCCCTTGGTCCCCGGCCAACGGCCGGTGCGTGGGCGCTCAGGGCCGCCAGAACGGCTTCCCGCCTTCCCACAGCGCGTCCGCGCGGGTAATTCCGATGTCCCGCCGCTCCCATGCGCTCATCCGCGCCAACTGGCGCCGGCCGGCGGCGCGGCGCCGCCAGGTCTCGAACGATATTGCGGCGCGCAGCGCTGCCGCCGCGACCGTGACCAGTGCGATCCGCGCCAAGTCCGTGAAGGGCCGTTGGCTCAATGCCGAAGCGGAGAGCGGGAAGGCCGGCAGTGGGGACGTCATGCTGAGTTTCATGAAAATTTCTCCAGGGAATGGGTGGCCCCGGCGCGGCCGGGGCGCACCGTTGGTGGCCTACTCCGCCTTGTGGCAGACGGCCTCCACGTTGTTGCCGTCGGGATCGAGCACGAACGCGCCGTAGTAGTTCTTGTGATAGTCGGGACGCAGACCCGGCGCGCCATTGTCCTTGCCGCCGGCCGCCAGGGCCGCCTTGTAGAACGCATCCACCCCCGCGCGGTTGGCGGCTTTCAGCGCAATGTGCGCCGCCCCCCGCATCGGCCCGGCACTGAGCCAGAAAGCGGAGGCGCCCTGGGGGCCGATGCCCACGTGTCCGCCGCCCTCGTACTGCACGGCATGGCCCAGCGGGGCGAGCGCGGACACGTAGAATTGCTTGCTCTTCGACAGGTCCTTCACCTTCACGCCGATGTGATCGAACATGGCTGCTCCTCTCTCGTGGCGTCCCGGCGGTTGCGCCGGGAACAGGTGTCCCCCGCCGCCCGACCGGGCGGCCCGCACTGCGGGGTGGGGGCAATGCTATGACCTGTGGACGGCGCCGCGGCTCTTCCAGGCCGGCATATCGGCCAGCAGCGCCGCGGCCAGCCGCTCCGCCGCCTCCGGCGTAACGCCCTGGGATTTGACGTAGTATTCCGCGTTCGTGTCCAATACCTGCTCATAGGGCAGCAGCCGCCCCTGCTCGTCGGTGCAGAAGCGGCAGTACTGCTGGTTCACGTCGCCCAGCGCGTGATCCTCTGGCCGCTCCATCGGCATGCCGCACGAGCCGCAGGCCATGCATTTCTCACCGCTTGCGTATTCCGCCATGAGTTCTCCTTTCA
>JBGPEV010000437.1:0-3536 GCA_041482995.1 bacterium
ATCCGGCGCGCCACGTGGTGAAATACCAGGAGGCGCGGGAAGCCGGGCCGGGCGGGCGGGTCACGCGCCGCGATCCCTTCGTGCTGGAGCGCCGCCCCGTGCTCTCCGGCGAATCCATCCGCGACGCCAAGATTCAGTTCGACTCCCAGTACAACCGGCCCTACGTGGCGTTCTCCCTCGATTCGCTGGGGGCGGACCGCTTCGCGTCGGTCACCACGCGGAACCGGGGCCGGCGGCTGGCGATCGTGCTGGACGACAAGGTGCAGTCCGCGCCCGTGATCCGCGAGCCGATCACGGCGGGCGAGGGCAGCATCACGGGCCAGTTCACGCTGCAGGAAGCGACCAACCTGGCGATCGTGCTGCGCTCCGGGGCGCTGCCGGCGCCGCTCGCCATCCGCGAAGAGCGCTCCGTCGGCGCCAGCCTGGGCGAGGATTCGATCCGCCGGGGCCTGCTCTCGTTGACCGTCGGCGGCCTGCTGGTGGTGGCGTTCATGGTCGTCTACTACCGGCTCTCGGGCGTCTTCGCCTCCCTGGCGCTGGGGATGAACCTGCTGCTGATCATCGCCTGCATGGCGGGCTTCCAGGCGACGCTCTCCCTGCCCGGCATCGCGGGCATCGCGCTCACGCTGGGGATGGCGGTGGACGCCAACGTACTGATCTTCGAGCGCGTGCGCGAGGAACTCACCGCCGGCAGCGGCCCGCGCCAGGCCGTGGACGACGGATTCAGCCGGGCCTTCTGGACGATTTTCGACTCGAACCTGACGACGCTGTTCGCCGCCTTCGCGCTGCTGGCCTTCGGCACCGGGCCCATCAAGGGCTTCGCCATCACCCTGACGATCGGCCTGCTGGCCAGCATGTTCACGGCCATCGTGGTCACGCGGTTCCTGTTCGACCTGTTCTATTTCAACCGCCGGCGTACGGCGGCCATCAGCATCTGACACCGGCCGCCGGCCCCGGCCGGGGGCCACCGGCGCGACGCCGGGGATTTGGAGGAGAGGGAGCAGAGTGGAATCCACACCCGCCACGGGCAAGCCCGCCAAGCCCACCCGGCCGACCGGCCGGGCGCAGGCCGCGCCCCTGAAGTTCTTCAAGCTGGTGCCCAATAATCTGGGGATCGACTACCTGCGCTGGCGCTGGTGGTCCCTGGGGATTTCCTGGGGGATCATCGCGCTGGGCCTCGTCATGTTCGCCGTGCAGGGCCTGAACTATGGGATCGACTTCACGGGCGGCACGCTGATCCAGGTGCAGGTGAACGAGAAGGCCGATATCGCCGAAATGCGCGCCATCCTGGACCAGGGCAACGTGGGGTCGTTCACCCTGCAGACCCTGGGCGAAGGCCAGCAGCAAGACTTCCTGATCGTGCTGGGCGGATTCCTCAAGGCGGAGGCGAGCGGCAAGTCGGAGAACCTGGCCCAGAAAGTGGAATCGCTGCTGAAGGCCAAGCATCCCACGCTGACCGTGCGGCGCGTGGAGAGTGTGGGGCCCAAGGTGGGCCAGGAGCTGAAGCAGCAGGCGTCCTACGCCATCGTGTTCTCGTTGCTGGCCATTCTGATCTACATCTGGCTGCGCTTCGAGTGGCGCTTCAGCATCGGCGCGGTCGTGGCAACGGCCCACGACGTGCTGATCGTGCTGGCCGCCTTCGTGCTCACGCAGCGCGAAATGACGCTGACCGTGGTGGCGGCCGTGCTCACCATTGCCGGCTTCTCGGTGAACGATACCGTGGTGGTCTTCGACCGGATCCGGGAGAACCTGCGCCGCCACGCCAAGACGCCCTTCGGCCAAAACGTCAACGACAGCATCAATCAGACGCTGAGCCGGACGGTGCTGACGAGCGGCACGGTGTTCATCGTGGTGGTCGTGATGTACCTCTTCGGCGGGGAAATCCTCACCGACTTCTCCTTCGCCCTGTTGATCGGCGTGCTGGTGGGCACCTACTCCTCGATCTTCCAGGCCGCGCCCGTGGTGTACATGCTGCACGAGTGGTTCCCGCCGCGCGTGAGGTAGGCGCTTGGCGCGGGTGCATCGCAATGCGACCCCGGCGCGGCGCACGGCTGACCGAGTCCATGGGGTCGGACGGCGGCGGGCGATCGATCGCGGGCGCATCGCAATGCGCCCCTACACCCACTCTCCAGGTCTTGCCCAGGACATGGCGCGCGCCCGCAGGTAGGGGCGGATCGCGATCCGCCCCCCGGGCGCGGCGGTGCCCGACCTCCGATTGCCTCAGGCGATCGTCCCTCCGCAGCTCGACCCCGCGCCGGCCGTGCAGCCGTAGCAATGCTGATCGACGCGCACCGCCCGCCCGGCCAGCGCGGCGGGGTCGAAGTCCCGGATGTGGGAAGGCAAACCGCCGTCGAGCGTCATCTCCAGCATCTGGTTGAAGTCGCAGTCGTACAGGCTGCCGTCCCACCCGACCGAGACCAGCGTGCGGCACATCACGCCCTGCGCGGCGGCGGGATTGTAGGCGGCCACCAGCCGTTCCAGGTAGTCCTCCAGGTTCCCGCTGCGCTCCAGATAATCCAAGAAGCGCGAGATGGGCAGGTTGGTGATGGCGAAGAGCCGGTTGAACGCGATGCCGTGGCGCGCCTGCAGCTCACGTTTGAAGTCCGCCTCCAGGGCGGCCTGGGGCGCGGGCAAAAAAGCGCCCGCCGGGTTGTAGACGAGGTCCAGCACCAGCCCGCTCCCTTCCTGACCGTAGCCCACGCCGTTGAGCAGCTTCAAGGCCGCGATCGACTTCTCGAACACGCCCTGGCCGCGCTGCCGGTCCGTGAAGCCCGCCTCGTAGTAGGGCAGGGAGGAGATGACGTGGACGCGGTGGGCCTTGAAGAATTGGGGCAGATCGTGGAAGCGCTTGTTGGCCAGGATCACCGTCAGGTTGCAGCGCACGATCACTTCGCGCCCCAGCGCCGCGGCGCGCTCGACGAACCAGCGGAAGTGGGGATTGAGCTCCGGCGCCCCTCCGGTCAGGTCCACCGTGGGGATCGCCGAGCGCTCCAGCGCGCGCAGGCAGTGCTCGAACACCTCGCGGGACATCATCTCGTCGCGGTCCGGCCCCGCGTCCACGTGGCAATGCCGGCACGCCTGGTTGCAGAGCTTGCCCACGTTGATCTGCAGCACCTGGACGCCCGTGGCGCGCAACGGGCTCAACCCCGCCTCCGCCAGCTTCTCCGCGAAGCGCGGCAGCGTCTCCAGACGTTCCGTGCCGCGATTGAGCAGGTTGCGTTGGTACTCCGGCGCAGCGAGCGAACTCTGCTGCCCCTTCAAGCTGGGTAACGTCGCGCCCATTCGTCTCCGAAGGTGTTGGAACTGCAAACTGACTATCCACAGATTACACAGATTGAAGTCCAACCACCCCTGGTCCCGCGCCCTTCCGCCGGTCAGCTCGATTCCATTGCCAGTGGAAGGACGGCTTCCGTCGTAGGCCGTTAGAATGCATCTGTGTAATCTGTGTAATCTGTGGATGAAGGTGTTGCCGTTCCTACATGGCGAGACTTTTCACCTTGTTCATCATCTGCACCGCGTGCACCAGGCTCGACCCG
>JBGPEV010000438.1:0-3518 GCA_041482995.1 bacterium
ATCGTGGCGGCGCGGCTCGTGGAGCGGTTTGACCGCCCCGTCGTGGTGCTGGCGGAGAATGGGCAGTCCTTCAAAGGTTCCGCGCGCTCCATCCCCGGCATCAACGTCACGGATGCCATCGCCTCCTGCTCCGCGCTCCTGGAGGAATACGGCGGCCATGCGGGCGCCGCCGGCTGCAAGCTGGCCAAGCCCCACCTGCCCGAGTTCCGGACGGGATTCGTCGCCGCCTGCCAACGGCTGGGCGAGCATGCGGAAGAACTCGTCGTGCGCCTGGACGCCCAACTGCGGCCCCAGACCGCCGATGGCGACCGGCTGACGGCCCTGGCCGGCCAGATCGTCCAGCTCGAGCCCTTTGGCCAGGAGCACGAGGAGCCCGCGTTCCTGGTGGACAGCGGGGACCTCGGCGTGGCCCCCGCGCCGCTAGCCGAGAAGCACCTCAAGTGGACGCTCTCTCCCCAACTGGAAATGGTGGGCTGGCGCATGGCGGGCCAGTTGCCCCTGCCCGCCCACTCCCAGTTCCGCGTGCGCATGGGGCTCAACGAGTACCGCGGCACGCGCAAGGTGCAACTGACGGTGGAGGAAATGCGGGAGTAGCGGAGCAACGTAGCTGGTGGGCCGGGCCGGAGCCTGTCCTGAGCCTGCCGAACGGGTGCCCGACTCGGGGCACTGGGGTCGGGCACGGAGGCCCGGCCCACTATCCCTATGATATGCAGTTGAGTAACAACAGGCCGGCCGGGCCGGGCCGGAGCCTGCCCTGAGCTTGCCGAACGGGTGCCCGACTCGGGTCACCGGGGTCGGGCACGGAGGCCCGACCTACCGGCAAGGGAGGTGGGGCGGGCGTCTCGCGCGCCCTTGCTTTGCCAGGGCGACCCTACATCGGCGGCTTGAGGCCCTTGCCGACCAGCGCGCGCAGCGCGGTGAAGCCATCCCCGGCCGGTGTTGCCACCACCATCACGTGGACGCCCGCCATGATGTCGGACTTGTCCGCCTTGTCGAAGGTGACGACGGGGGTATCGTTGGGCACCTGAATCTTCACGCTGCCGCTGGTGCCATCCTTGTTCTTGTAGTTCAGCGTCACCTCCGGCCCTTGGCTACCCTCCACGAGGGCCGCAACGTCGGCATTGGTCATCATCCCGCCGGGCGTGAGGTCCCACGGGTAGTGGCCGGGATTGGAGCCCCGGTTGGCCTCGGGGAGCACCAGCACTTCCTCGGCGCGCCGGGCGTCGCCGCTGCCGCTCACGCTGGCGATGCCCACATACGCCCCCGGCTTGATGGCCGAGCGTTCGGCCTTGACCACGCCCACATAGGTCGTTTTTTCAGTGAACTCGATCTTCTGCTCCTCGCCGGTGCGGTTCTTCAGCTTCATCCAATGTCCGTCGAAGCTCAGTACCTCTCCACGGAGCCGCTGGGGCGGCGTTTGCGCCAGCGCCGGGAGGGCGGCGACGCAGAACAGAAGCATTGAGAGCACAATGGTACGGAAACGCATGGTCAACTCCTGATGGGATGGGGAACGATGGATACTGCGCTTGGAAGGGTGGCAACTCATGGCACTTTGGCTTGCAAACACCCGCGCCGCCTCCCGTATTCCACGCACCTCCGTAACCACCGGGGCGCCGACAAAGTCGAATCCTTCGACGTTACGCCGTTTGCGGCGGGCGTCTCGCCCGGTCAGCGCCGGACGCTTGCGGGAGGCGCCAGCAACTCAGCGCCGGACGCTTGGGGAGGCGCCAGCAACTCAGCGCCGGACGCTTGCGGGAGGCGCCAGCAACTCAGCGCATCCGGCAGGCGGGACGGCCGCCCCACCGATGGCATCCAAACCAGACCCGACAACTTGTGGGCACCCTGACCGTAACCCCTTGCGCGGTTGCTCCGATGCACAAGAGGGTGCCTGCCGCCTTGCCGCGCATGGCAGGGCGCGGCTACCCTTGCGTTCAAGGATCGGTAACCCTCCCTCGGAACGATGGGCAGCGCCCCACCCGGCGCTGCCCGGCCAACACGATTTCCTATGTCTTCCGCTTCGTCCTCCCAGCCGCCCATGATTGAATTGCGCCAGTTGCACAAGTCCGTGACCATCGGCGGGGGATCGTTGACGATTCTGCATCCGCTGGACTTGACCGTTCCCCGGGGACAGTTTGTCGCCGTAATGGGACCCTCGGGCAGCGGAAAGTCCACCCTGTTGGGCCTGCTCGCGGGGCTGGACCGGGCGAGCGGCGGGGAGATTCACATCAACGGCGCGGCCCTGAGCCGGATGAACGAGGATGAGCTGGCCCGCTTCCGGGGCCGCACGATCGGGTTCGTCTTCCAGTCCTTCCAGTTGATCCCCACGCTCACCGCCCTGGAGAACGTGCAGGTGCCCCTGGAAATCCAGGGCGATCGGGGGGCGGCCCAGCGCGCCGCCGAACTGCTGGCGCAGGTGGGGCTGGAGCAGCGGGGTCACCACTATCCCGCCCAACTCTCCGGCGGGGAGCAGCAGCGGGTGGCGATCGCCCGGGCGTTCGCCTGTCACCCGCCCGTGCTCCTGGCCGATGAGCCCACGGGCAACCTGGACAGCGTCACGGGCGCCCGGGTGTTGGCCTTGCTGCAGGAACTGCATCGCAACCAGGGCGCCACCTTGGTGCTGGTGACCCACGACCCGGACATCGCGGGCGCCGCGGAGCGCGTCATCCGGCTGATGGACGGCCGCGTGGTGGAAGACGCCCCGGGCGCGGGCAGCCGCGTGCGGCCCTTTCCGCGGGAAGTGGCGCGATGACTCGTCCGATTTTGCCGCATCCCCGGAACAGCCAGCGCTCCGCGCGCCTCACCCTCCCGCCTTCGGCGGGCCCCTCCCTCTCCAAGCGCCAACTGCGGCGCTGGAGAGGCGGACTGCATCCAGATCGGCCTCAGCGCTGGAATGTCGTTCCCTTCCGCAGGCCATGGCAGTTTGTGGCTTTGGAGAAGGAGGGACCCGCCCGCGTTGAGCGCTTGCGCGAAAGCGCCAGAGGCGCCGGGGAGGATGAGGCCCGCCGCGGGCGGGGGCGCAGGGCCGGCGGGCTCAGCATCCCGCATAGGCGGGGGTGTTCATGAATTCACCCGCCCGTCCCGCCGCCGTCGGCTGGCCCTTCCTGCTGGGCATGCTGCGCCGGGAGTTCCGCGCCTCCTGGAAGCGCCTGCTCCTGCTTGTGCTCTGCATCGCGGCGGGGGTGGGCGGGCTGGTGGCGGTCAAGTCCTTCAGCGTGGCGCTCACGCGCACGATCCAGGCCGAGGCGCGCACGCTGCTGGCCGCGGACCTCACCTTGCGCAGCAACCGCCCCTTTGGCCCCGGGGAAGAAGCGGCCCTGGCCGATCTGCAACGGGACGGCGCCCGCGTGGCGCGTTCGGTGGAATTCGTCTCCATGGCTCAGGCGCTGCCCCGGGGCGCCGCCCCGCCCAAGGCCAGCGGTACCGGACTTCCCGCGGGCAAGGGCGTGCTGCTGGTGGAGGCGCGGGCGGTCGGCGCGGGCTACCCCTTCTATGGCGACGTGCTGGTGAAGGGCGACCAG
>JBGPEV010000439.1:0-3518 GCA_041482995.1 bacterium
ATTCGACGGACCAGACCTGCTTTCCAAGGTATCGGAAGTAGAATCTCCAGCTTTCGTCCTTTGTGATTTCCGTGATTTGGTCGCGATTCTCGATCATCACGTTGAGCGCTTCGATGACGCGAATTCGGCTCATTACTCATCTCCCTTGGCTTTTCCGAACGCAGCAATTCCGACGCCTAGCAATTGTTCCCGTAGTCTGTTGATGAGTCGCCTCTTTGCCGGTTCACTCAGGGTCTCTGGATGATTGTGATATGTTTTCAGGTCCTCAATTGTATCCGGAAATCTCTCCTTGAATTCGGGATTTCCTTCCAACTGACCAAGCAACTCCCCAATTATATTCACGGCATGACGACGTTCTTTGCCAACATCAGCATTGTACCTGGACAAGGCATCCAACTTCCCTGTGAGTCCTGAGCTGGATTGCTGCATTCCATAGCGAGTGAGAGCAGATAGTGCATCGCCTACTCGTTTCCGATTGCGCCAGTACAGGTAAAAGACCCAGCCCGTACCAAGTACAGTCGCCACATCGGATGCCACGGGCAGCACGGTTCGCCAAACGCTCTCGTCCATGCAAGATACCCCCGTGATAGGCGCACCGCCACCCTACAGCGACAGCCCCAGCAGCCCGCGGGTCAACTGGAAGTCCGTGTTGCCCGTGCCGAAGAGCTTGGGCACGTAGCGGCGCGACGCGACCGCGGCCACCTTGTCCAGCAACGCGGCGGCCACATTCTCGGACTTGGCATTGGGCGAGAACTGCGCGTCCAGGTCGCGGCCAAAGCGTTTGACGGTGCGCTCGTCGGCGCTCACCTGGATGAGCGGGATCATGGGGTGGCCCTGCAAGGGCGGGCCGGACACGTGCGCCAGCATCACCTCGACGCCCGTGGCACCCAGTCCGGTGAAGGTCTCAACGGCATGATCGGTGGGGCTCTCCATCACGTGGAAGCCCGGCTGGGCGGCCCGCTGGCCATAGCCCAGGGTGGCGCCCCACTGCTCCGGCGCGGCCAGAACCGCTTCCCGAAAGCCGCGGGATTGCAGCAAGGATGCGTTTTTCGGCACCACCACGGTGCCTCCGGCACCAGCGACAGCCTGCGCCACCCGGCCCAGGCCGCCCGCCACGGGTTCCGGCAGCGCGCCCACGGCCGTGAGGGCGATGCTGAGGTGCTCCAGGCCCACGTCCTCGGCTTGGGCGGGCGGCTCCCGGCGCAAGGACTGCTGAAACCAACCGCGCACCTTGGCGGTCACGCTTTCGATGCCGCCGTCCATCTGGATGCTGGCCCAGCCGAAGATGCCGGTGTCGACCCCGTGCTCGCTCAGGTAGTGCCGCACCGCGTCGTTGTGGGTCTTCTCGCACCCGTGCTCCAGCAGCAACCCGCGCCGCACGGCGGAGTGGGCGAGATGACCTTGGAGGGTGCGCAGGAACAGTTCCTCCGAATAGCCGCCCGCCGCTCCGCAGCCTTCCGTGTGGGTGAGCGCCACGTAGCGGGAAACGCCCTGCTTGTCGCCCGGCTCCGCGTTCAGCTTATCGGCGATCTGTTTGGCCACCAGGGCCGAGCACAGGCTGGTGGGGACGATCAGCCCGAGTTGTTCCACCGCCACGCCGCGGGGCGTGCGCAGGCCCTGGAACGTGGCGGAGGGGCCCCGCTCCTTGCGAACCGGCAACGGCTTGCCGGACGGCGCCGCCGCAGCGAGGATCTGCTCCACCCGGCCGTGGCCCGTCTGCTGCCAATTGCGCCAGATGGAGACCTGGGAATGCCCCGCCTTCTCGCCCAGGCAGCGCTGCCCGGAGGCGATCTTCACCATCAGCTCGAACGTTTCCGCCCCCAGTTGCTCCATGGGCATGCCGTCCTGGTAGCGCCCGGCGTTCACGTCCATCTCGTGGGCCAGCATGTTGAAGCGGCCCGTGGTGGTCACCACCTTGATGGTGGGCACGAACGGGAAATTGGTGATGGAGCCGTTGCCCGTGGTAAAGACGATCATGTTGGCCCCCGCGGCCACCTGCCCCGCGATGCCCTCCAGGTCGTTGCCCGGGCTGTCCATGAAGTTGTAGCCCGGACGGGTGAGGCGCTCGGCATACTCGGTCACAAAATCCAGCCGCACGTCCGCCGGCTTCTTGCGCGCCGCGCCGATGGACTTGAGCGCGATATTGTAGAGCCCCCGGAACTTGTTGCCGCCCGAGGGATTGCCCTCCGCCGAATGGCCGTGCCAAGCCGCCCGCTCGCGGAAGATTTCGATCTTCTCCAGGAATTTCCTGGCCGTCGCCACGTCGCGCACGTTGCTCAGGATGTAGGGCTCCGCACCGATCAATTCGTCGGTCTCGCACAGGTTGGCGATGCCGCCGTTGCGCACCACCTCCCGCGCCAGGCAGCCCGCCAGCGGATTGCCCGAGATGCCCGAGAACGCATCGGACCCGCCGCACTGCAGGGCCAAGTTGATGTGCGCCAGCGACTCCTCGGTGCGCGTCAGGGCGCTCACTTGCGGCAGCCAGCCGGCAACGATCTGTTCGCCCCGCGCCAACTCGCCGCGGAAGTCGCCCGTGAGGCTGATGAACTCGTGCAGCACCCGATCGAGCGGGTACCCGGCCTCCTGCATGAAGCTGCGCACTTTGGCGTTGGTAATCACCTCCGTGCCGTAGTCCACCGCCAGCACCGCGCCGACGTTCGAGTTCACCATCATGCCCGCCAGCGTACGCAGGACGAAGTCGAGATTGTTGGGCGTCTGGCTCCCTCCGCCTTCCGTGTGGGTGACGGCAACCACGCCGTCGATGTTGGGGAATCGGCCAGGGACGTCCTTGAAACGGTCGGCCAAGCTGCGCGCATAGCTGGCCGTAAGGGAGGTCGTGCCGAGCACGACCACGGCGTTGCGCGTCCCCACGCCCCGGCCCGGCCCGCGGCGGAAGCCCATGAAGGTGCGGGGCGCGTCCGCCAGCGGCACCTGCTTGCCGGGCGTGAAGGCGCGCTCGTCCAATTGGTGGCGCTGCAAATAATCCTCGAAGTTCGGCTCCGCGGGCAGCGCGAAGTCCAGCCCCCGGTGGGCGAGCGCATCCAACATGCCGCGGTTGCAGATGTATTCGCCGGGAGCGATGGTGCGCAGCGCCTTGCCAAAGGGCAAGGCCCACGAGAGCAACTTTTCCCCGGCGGAGATGGGCCGCGCCGCGAAGCGGTGGCCCTCCATCAGGGTGTGGGTGAGCCGGAACGTCTGGCCGCCGTGGGTGATGGCCGTGCCCGCCTCCAGCCGCCGTCCGGCGATGGCCACGTTGTCCCCCGGCACGGGCAGCCGGCCGGCTTGTTCGAGTGCCAAAGAGGCCATGATCCGCTCCTGAATGGAATCCTCACGGCGGCGGACCCGCCGCCGCGCCGCTTTCCACGCAGGCTAACAGATTTCTCGGAAATTGCAGCCGCGGCGCCCTACCGGGGAGTGGCGTGTTCAAAGTCCATTCCGGGTGTCGTCGGCACGGTAGTTCGCTCTCGCTCGGCCCGCCATGCGCGGTGCGCGCGCGGTGGCACGCCCCTACCCATTCA
>JBGPEV010000440.1:0-3505 GCA_041482995.1 bacterium
AAGCGCCCGCCCTTGTGCAGCCGCGCCACGGACTTGGCGAGCAGGTCCGATTCCGCCGGGTTGAGCCCGCCGAACGGCTCGTCCAGCAGCAGCAGTTCCGGCTCGGTGGCGATGGCGCGGGCGATCTCCAGCCGCTTCAAATCGCCTTGGGAGAGGGAGGAGGCCGGCTCGCGGGCCAAATCCGAGATACCCACGAACTCCAGCGCGTCCATGGCCTTGGCCTCGATGCGCTTCACCCACTCGCCACGGCCGTGCACGCGGGGGCTGAGGCAGGGCACCATCACGTTGGCGATGATCGGCAGGCGGCGGAAGGGCCGCGTGTTCTGGAACGTCCCCGCGATGCCGCGGTTGACGATGTCCCACGGTTTCAGCCGCGCGAGGTCCTCGCCCTTTAAGCGGATCGTACCCTCGTCCGGCCGCAGGATCATGGTGATCAGCCGCAGCAACGTGGTCTTCCCCGCGCCGTTGGGGCCGATGATGCCCACCATCTCTCCGCGCTCCATGCGGAAGTCCACGTGATCCACGGCCGTCAACCCGCCGAAGCGCTTGGTGACGCCCTGGATTTCGAGGAATGGGGTCATGGCGAGAACGGCCTATCCACTAGTTTGGAAGATTGAAAACTGCTGAACCACCAAGACACAAAGGCACCAAGGACCGACCCGCCTTCTTTGTGCCTTGGTGTCTTGGTGGTTCACTTTTCGCTGTTGTTTACGCCCCACGCGCGGCGGGAATCTCGTCGCGCAGTTCACGGCGGGAGACCTTGCCCACGTCGGTCTTGGGCAACTCGCCGCGGAATTCGATCAGCTTGGGCACCTTGTAGTGGGCCAGGCGCTCGCTGCAATAGGCGCGGATTTCCTCCTCGCTCACGTTGCCGCGCGCCTCGGGCTGCAAGACGATCACGGCCTTGATGTTGGCGCCCACGGACGGATCGGGCACGCCGATCACGCCGGCCGCCTTCACCTGCGGATGGCTGTACAGCACGTCCTCGATGTCCTTGGCGAACACCGAGTAGCCCTTGTACTTGATGAGGTCCTTGCGGCGGTCGAAGTAATGAAAGTAGCCCTCGGGGTCCATTCGTACCAGGTCGCCCGTGCGTAGCCACGTGTGGCCGCCCGCCTCCATCAGCACGAGCTCCGATTCCTCCGGGTTGTTCCAGTAGCCCTGCATGATGTTGGGGCCGCTCAAGACGAGTTCGCCCACCTCGCCGATGCTCAGGAACTCCGTGCCGTTCGGATCGATCACCGCCGCCAGCACGTTGGGGATGGGGATGCCGAAGGAGCCGGTCTTGGGCCGGGTGTAAGGATTGACGTGGGAGACCGCCGAGCATTCGGTGAGTCCATAACCTTCCAGGATGCGCGTGCCCGTGCGGCGCTGCCAATCCTCGACGGTGCTCGCATGCAGCGTGTCCGCCCCGCAGCCCACCACCTTCAGCCGCTTCCAGTTCACCCGCGCGGTCTTGTCATGGTCCTTCAACACCTCGTAGAGCGTCGGAACGCCATAGAAGGCGGAGGCGCCGTAGTCGTCGATGGCGGAGAGGATCTCGTCCAGGTCCGGCGTGGTGAACAGGATCAGCGTGGCGCCGCCGATGAGTCCGGCAAGCATCAACACCACCTGGCCGTAGATGTGGAAGAAGGGCAGGAACGCCAGGAACGTCTCCTTGCCATCGACAAACGGCGTGGCCCGCGCCGCCTGCGTCCTGCTGGCCACCAGGTTGCGGTGGGTGAGCATCACGCCTTTGGGGTGGCCCGTCGTCCCGCCCGTGTAGGGCAGCGCCGCCAGGTCCACGGCCGGGTCGATGGCCACCGCGGGCGGCTGGGGCGGATGCTGCTTCAGCAGTTCGCGCATCCGCAGCACGTTCCTACCCTGGGCGGGCGGCGC
This sequence comes from bacterium, assembly GCA_041482995.1. Lineage (GTDB taxonomy): Bacteria > SAR324 > SAR324 > SAR324 > JACQKK01 > JBGPEV01. The sequence continues at coordinate 1,879 of JBGPEV010000440.1, forward strand.
CACGGGCAGCTTCATTCCGCCCAGCAGGCGCCCGAACACCGTGCCGGCCATCGCGCGCTTGAGGGTGGGCAGGTACTCGGCGACGTTGGTCACGATGACGTGCCGCAGCTCCACCCCCGCTCGCTCCACCTTGTCGAACAGCACGTCCTGGCACACCAGCACCTGGGCCCCGCTGTCCACGAGCTGATGCTTCACCTCGAAACTCGTGTAGACCGGGCTGATGGCGGTGACCACCGCGCCCGCTTTCAACGCGCCGAAGTAGGCGATCACGTACTGCGGGCTGTTGAGCAGGTAGAGGGCCACCCGGTCGCCTTTGCGCACGCCCAGGTGCGCCAGCGCGGCGGCAAAGCGGTCCGCCTGCTCCCGCAACTCGCGGAAGGTGATCCTGCGGCCATAGAACATCAACGCCGTGCGTCCGCCGTACTTGTCCGTGGCCTCGTCGAAGGCCTGGGGCACGGACTGGTTGGGAATATCGATGGTGGGCGGCACCCCCGGCGGATAGTGCGCCAGCCAGGGCTTGGCCAGATAGGCATCCAGTGCGGACATGGGAATTCCCCTGAAGACGGTCGACGGCCGCGCACCCATCTACGGCGCACCGTCCTACCCGGCTATCTATCACGCACAAACCATGGGGGAAAGCGGACAAGTCAGGCGGGCGCCGGATCGTGGCCGACATGCGTGCGGGGCGGCACGTCCTAGCCCTTCCCCAAATAGGCCAGCGCGACCCGTTGATGCTGGTCCAAGTCCTTGGGGATTTGCACGGCGTCGACGCCCAGGCGCTCCTGGATCTGCTGGAAGAACGCGCACTCGGCGGCGTCGATGTGGGAATCGCAGCGCACCACGTAGCGCAACACCACCAGCGCTCCCGTGCGCGCCTCGGGCGAGTCCAGCCGGTCGCAGGCGGCGCTGTCGGAGAGCTGCTCGTACCAGGGCTCGCCGCGGAAGTGGGGTCGGCCGGCCTGGGCGGCCAGCAGGGCGATGGTGCCCTTTTCGGTCGAGGAGATGTCGAGATCGGTGAACGCAATGCGGTCCGCCAGGTAGAGTACCGCCTCCACCTGATGGCGGGCCAACGGGGCGGGCAAGGCGCGCTCGGCCATGAAACCCTGCACAGTGGAAGGAACCTGCCGACCGTTCCTTGAACCACGGCGGGCCGGGCAAACACAACGGGAAACTGCCTTGGCGCCCCGGCCCTAGAGCCGCAGCAGGGACGGCAGCCACATGGAGATGGCCGGGATGTAGGTGACCAAGAACAGCACGATGATCATGGCGATATAGAACGGCCAGATCTTGCGGGTCACCTCCTCGATGGTCACCTTGCCGATGGCGCAACCCACGAACAGCACGGACCCCACGGGCGGGGTCAGCAAGCCGATGCCCAGGTTCACCATAAGAATGATGCCGAAGTGGATCGGATCCACCCCGAAGTTCTTCATGACCGGGAGCAGGATCGGCGTGCAGATCAGGATCAGCGGCGCCATGTCCATCAGGCAGCCGAGCACCAGCAGCAGCAGGTTGACCAGGAGCAGGATCACGTACTTGTTGCTGGAGACGGCGAGGAAGTATGCGGTGACCCGCGCCGGCAGTTGCATCAGGGCCATGATGTAGCCGAAGGCCGAGGCGAAGCCGA
>JBGPEV010000441.1:0-3493 GCA_041482995.1 bacterium
ACGAGCTTCTCCCGCTTCTTGGGCACGAGGGAACGCTTGAACTCCAGTTCCTTTTCCGCGTCAAGGCGGCGCAAGGCCACCAGGGCGGGCAGATCTTCCAACGCCACCGTGAAGACCAGGCGGTGCAGCGCATCGATCAGCCGCGTGCGTTGGAACAGAATCTCGAATGAGTGCGGGACCGTGAGATTGGCCTGCACCAGTTCGGCCATGCGTTGGCGGTGGTAGCGGTCGACCAGTTCCCGCACCCGCGTCTCGCGGGCGGCGAGGGCGTCCATCAGGGTACGCGCGTCTGCTTCCGCCCCCGGGGGGGCGAGGGGAGGCAACTCCGCAAGCTGGCCGCGCAGCCGCCGGTCGTCGTCGGTGCCGGGTGCCGGATCGAACCGGAAGGGTTGAAGTTTCGCGAAGAACCGCTGCTCAACGGACACGGCGCCGGTCACGGGTGTGGGCAGGGGCAAACAAAAAAGGCGTGGACGATTTCGGTTTGGCTGCAAGAGTGAAGGATAATTCCCATTTTGACAACCCGGCAGTATGCTGACTCCGGTTGCAACCAGCGATGGGTGAAACAAGGCCGATCGCAAAGCACCCTCCACAGGGGCCCTCGTGCGGCGGTCCGCGCTCCGACCTTTCCACCGCGACGCCGTCCGCGCAAAGGATACTCCATGAAGACCGGCTTCTTCTACGATCCGATCTTTCTGCAGCATCAGACCGGCGACCATCCGGAGAATCCCGGGCGGCTGGGGGCGATCCTGAAACGCATGACCGAGGACGGCCTGCTGCAGAGCCTGGAGCAGCGCACGGCCCGCCCCGCCTCGGAGGAGGAAGTGCGCCTCATCCACAGCCCGGACTACATCCGCTATGTGGAGGAGGCCGCGCTCTCGGGGCGGGAATTTCTCGATACGCCCGATTGCGCGCTCTCCCAGGAGACCTACGCCGTGGCCCTGCACGCCGCCGGGGCGCTGGTGGAGGCCGTGGAGGACGTGGCGGAGGGCCGGCTGGAGAACGCCTTCGTCGCCTGCCGCCCCCCGGGGCACCACGCGGAATCGTCGCAGGCGATGGGGTTTTGCTACTTCAACAACGTGGCCATCGGCGCCAGCGTGCTGACGAAGCGGCTGGGCTACGAGCGGGTGCTGATCTTCGACTTCGACGTGCACCACGGCAACGGCACCCAGCACTCGTTCGAGGCGCGCAAGGACGTGTACTACTGCAGCATGCACCAGCACCCGCGCACCCTGTATCCGGGCACGGGGTACGCCGAGGAGCGGGGCTTCGGCGAAGGCCTGGGCTACACGCTCAACGTGCCCATGCTGCCGTTCGCCACGGATCAGGACTATCTCCAGGCGTTCGATACGCACATCCTGCCCAGGTTCCGCGAGTACAACCCCCAGTTCATCCTCGTGTCGGCCGGGTTCGACGCGCACAAGGACGATCCGCTGGCGGCGGTCAACCTGACCCAGGCCGGCTTTGACGGGCTGATTTCCCGCATCCGCAAGCTGGCCGACGAGGTGGCCGGCGGCAAGGTGGTGAGCGTGCTGGAGGGCGGGTACAACTATCAGCGCCTCTCGGAATGCGTGGCTTCCCACGTCTCCATCCTCAACTCGGACCTGCCGTGACCGCTCGGGCGCGTACCTCGTGAAGTCCACGCTGAAGCAAATTCTGGCCCTCTGGCAGCAGGACCCGGCCTGGCGGGCGGCGCCTCGGGACGTTCTGCGGGCGCTCGGCCTGAAATCCTCCCAGCAGCGCCTGGTGCAGACGGCGCTGGAGCAACTGGTGGCCGAAGGCCAACTGGTCGCCAAGCGCGGCGCCTACGCCCGCGCCCAGGGTTCTACGCAGGACCAGGCCGCGGCCCGCAAGGTGCCCGACGGGGTGCGGTTCGAGGGGCTGTTCACGGCCCATCCCGACGGCTTCGGCTTCGTCGCGGTGGGGGCGCTCAAGCTCTCGCTGTTCATTCCGCCGCCGGAGATCGGCGGCGCGCTGGATGGCGATTGGGTGCGCGTGGAGTTGATCCTCGTTCGGGGCTGGCACCGCACGGCGGGGCGCGTCGCGGAGGTGTTGGAGCGGCGGCGCGTCCGCGTGCGGGGCCACGTGGAGCGCGAGGGCAAGGAAACGTGGGTGCTGCCCCTCAACGAGCGGCTGCCGGACGTGTCCATCCCGCCCAGCGCCGAGGCACCCCAGCAATGGCCCCACGACGCGCTGGTCGACGTGCTGCTGACCCGCTATCCCGACTCCCCCGACGAGTATCCGGAGGGGCGCATCGTGGGCCGGGTGACGGACAGCGAGGCTCCGGAGCAGATCATCGACAACATCCTCGCCAACACGTCCCTGCATCTGGGTTTCTCTGCCGAGACGCTGCGGGAGATGGCCGCGCTGGGTCACACACCGCCGCCGCCGGAGGCCACGCGGGTGGACCTGACGCACCTGCCCTTCGCGACCATCGACCCCGTGGACGCGCGGGACATGGACGATGCGATCTGCGTCGAGCCACGCCCGGGGGGACACGCGATGCTGTGGGTGGCGATCGCGGACGTGGCGGCCTACGTGGGGCCGGGCACGGCCGTGGACGAGGACGCCTACCGCAAGGGCACGAGCGTGTACTTCCCGAGCCGCGTGCTGCCCATGCTGCCCGAGGAACTCTCCGGCGACCGCTGCAGCCTGCGCCCAGACGCCCCCCGCGCCGCGCTGGTGTGCGAGATGGAGATCGACCCCGGCGGCACCACCGTCGCCTACAAGATCTACGAGGCGCTGATCCACAGCCGCGCCAAGCTGAGCTACGGGCAGGTGCTGCACTACTTCGAGACGGGAGCGGGCGGGGACATTCCCCCGGCGCTGTTGCCGCACCTGACCCAGGCCCGCGAGGTGGCGCGCCGCCTGCGGGAGAAGCGGGACGCGCGCGGAGCGCTGGGCTTCGTGTTCCCGGAAGCGCGTTTCCAGTTGGGCGCCGACGGCGTCCCCACGGACATCCTGCGCACCCTGCCCACGGAGGCCACGCGGCTGATCGAGCAGTGCATGCTCGAGGCGAACGAGACCGTCGCCCGCCACTGCGCCGAGAAGCGGCTGCCCGTCCTCTACCGCGTCCACGATCCGCCCCCCGGCGACGCGCTCGAGCAATTGGCGCTGCACCTCTGGAACGCGGGCATCCAGGTGAAGCACCAGGCGCTGGAAACGCCGGGCGCGCTCAATGCCGTGTTGCAGCGCCTGGAGCAGCACCCGGCGCGGGAGCAACTGGAACTGCTCGTGCTCAAGTCCATGTCCCAGGCGGTGTACCGGGCCAGCAACGACGGCCACTACGCCCTGGCCGCCTCGCACTACTGCCACTTCACGTCGCCCATCCGGCGCTACCCGGACTTGCTGGTGCACCGGGCGCTCAAGGCTTGGCTGGCGGGACCTCTCCCCCCGGCCCCCTCCCCCAGGGGGGAAGGGTGGAAAAGCCGGACCCCACCCCCCGGCCCCCTCCCCGTAAACGGAGAGGGGGGGATGCGCGTGACTCTCCCCCCGG
>JBGPEV010000442.1:0-3493 GCA_041482995.1 bacterium
CGGCCTGGGTGCTCTGTTCTACACCACGGTGGGGGCGGGTGTCTCCGTTCTGCCCTGGGGCGTGGGGCGGCTGCTGATGGGCCTGGTGTTCAGCCTGGGCCTGATTCTGGTGATCGTGGGCGGAGCCGAACTGTTCACGGGCAACAACCTGATCGTGATGGCCGTGATGGCCCGCCGCGTCCCTCCCACGCTGCTGCTGCGCAACTGGGGGATCGTCTACCTGGGCAATTTCGCGGGCGCGTTGGGCACGGCCTTGCTGGTCTATTGGTCCGGCCAATACACCTTGGGCGGCGGAGCCGTGGGGCTGACCGCCCTGGCCACCGGCCTGCACAAGGCCAGCCTCGCGTTCTGGCCTGCCTTCTTCCTTGGCGTGTTGTGCAACGCGCTGGTGTGCCTCGCCGTGTGGCTGACCATGGGCGCGCACACCACCGCGGACAAGATCCTGGCCATCCTCTTTCCCATCACCGCCTTCGTGGCGGCGGGCTTCGAGCACAGCGTGGCGAACATGTACTTTCTCCCCTTCGCCCTGCTGGTGAAGGGCGATGCCGCCTACCTGGCGAGCGTGGGCAAGACGGCCGCCGACTTCGCCGCGCTGACCTGGCCCGCCTTCCTCGCCGGCAACCTGATCCCGGTTACCCTGGGCAACATCGTGGGCGGCTCGGGCTTGGTGGGGTTGGTCTACGGGTTCGTCTATCTGCGGGGGAGGCGGTAGAGGAGGCCATGGCCGGCGGCTACGGCCTCCTCCTCCGGCCCCGGAAGACCATTCTTCAATTGCGCCACTAAATGGCGGAATTGTTTGAAATTCGAGCGGGTTATGGCCTGTTCCATCTGGGCCGTCCATGGTAAAATTATCCCGTTTGACTTGGAACCCTGATGGCTGTCCAGCGGGAATCAATCGAGAACACTATGGACGCGCGGGTGGTACTGGCGGAAGACGAGGAAGACATTGGGCTCATCGTCAAAACCAAATTAGAACATGCGAAAATCCACGTCACATGGAAGAAAAACGGGAACGACGCATGGGCCGCGATTGTTGCCGAGAAGCCGGCGCTGGCGATCCTGGATGTGGACATGCCGGGGATCGACGGCTTTGAGGTGTTGAGCCGCATCAAGGGCACGTATGAGACGCAGGACATTCCCGTGATCATGCTCACCGCGCAGGGCCACGAGGCCTATCTGGGCAACGCCATGCGGAAGGGTGCCAGCGACTACGTGGTCAAGCCGTTTCAACCCGCCGATGTGCTGGCCCGGGTGCTCCGCCTATTGGCCAAACCGGCCGCCAAGGCGTCCGGTTGAGCGAACCGGTACCGCGGCCCGCTGTCGCACGTTCAATGGACGGCAACGGGTGACGAGCCCGTGGGCGGGCTGACGGACACCGCCGCATGCAAGCCATGCGGGATGCCCGGTTGGAGCAGGCTGCTCCCGCTCCGCCTCCGCCGCACCGTGACTCGCCAGGATGCGCCGCGGAATGAAGCCTAACGATCGCAAGGCCAAACGACCGTGAGACTTTCGCCGCGCCATCCGATCTCCAGCAAGTTCGCGTTCATCGGCGGAGTGACCCTCACCGGCGCCGTGGCGACGGCCATGCTCGTCCGATGGCTGGTCACCGCTGCGCCGCCGCCGGCCGATCTGGCCCCATACCGGCCGATGGCGCTGGACGCGGCGGGCGGTCTCGCGCTTGGGGCGATGGGCCTGATCGCGCTCTGGCGCCGCCGGCCCCGGGCCGCCGCCGCGCTGGGCATCCTGGTTGCCGCGCTGGGCATCGTCAGCCTCGCCGAGTACGGCCTGGGGCTGGGCGGCGGCGGCGACCTGCCGGCGGTCCCCCCGCCGGGGTCCGCCCACTGGGCGCTCTCCGAACACCATCTGTCCCCGCTCGCGGCGCTGGAATTCTTGACCCTGGGATTTGCCATCGTGGCGGCGGCCGGCACCCGGGCCGTGCGCAGGCGCACGCTCATCCTGTTCACCTCTGGATCCATCGTGGCGGCCGTGGCCGCTCTCGCGGGCATTGCACCGCTCTCCGCCGCCCTGGCCCACGCGCAACTCGAACGACTGCAGGGCATGAGCGCCGGGTCGGCCTTGGGGCTGCTCGCCACCGGGGCGTCCCTGATGGCGCTGGCCCGCTGGGCCGCTCCGGAACCCCGGGCGGCCCCGGATGCCGGACCCCTTGGCGATGCCGCGCCGCTGGTGGGCTTGGCCTTCGGCGTGCTGATCGCCATTACGTTCCTTTCCTTCCAATGGATTGCCAACGGCCTGAAGGCGGAAATGCGCGCGAAGTTCGGCCAGGAATCGATGGACCTCGTCGATGACATCGGAGACCGCAAGCCGACCTACGCGCTGGCCATGCGCGGCAGCGCCCACTACCTGCAGCAGGTGGGGCTGGTTTCCCCGGACGAGTGGGCGGCGCACGTGCGGGCGCTCCAGATCATCGCGGATTTCCCCGGCATCCTCGGCTATGGCTACGCCGATCGTGTGGCGGCGTCCGGCCTGCGGGCGCACTTGCGCCGCATGGAGAAGATGCGGCCCGGCGGGTATCGCCTCTATCCGCCCGGGGAGCGGCCGGAGTACTTTCCGGTCGTGTTGCTCGAACCGGCCACCGAGCGCAGCCGCAAGGTCATTGGGTTGGATCACTATGCCGAGCAGACGCGGCGCAAGGCGCTCCAGGAGGCGGGCGATTCGGGGCACCCCACCATCTCCAACAACGTGACCCTGGTGCTGGACCAGGGTAAGCCGCACCTATTCGGATTCCAGATGTACATGCCCGTCTACCGCAAGGGGCTCCCGGTGGCGACCGAAGCACAGCGCCGGCTCGCCCTGATGGGCGCGGTCTTCACGCCGTTCCGGATTGACGCGCTCGTGCGGGGCGTCCTGGGCGATCAGCACAAGCTGGTGCGCGTGCGCGTCCTGGATGGGGCGCTGGCGCAGGGCGCCCAGCTTGTCTACGACAGCAGCGGCGGCGCCGATGGGTCGATCCTGCGCGCGGTTCCCCCCAATACGCTCTCCACGGGGGCGATCATCCTGGGGCGGCGCTGGACGATCCTGACGACTCCCCTCCCCCCGTACTTCAATGGGGAGGGACAAGGGACGCCCTGGATCGTCCTGGCGAGCGGCGTGCTGATCAGCGTCCTGCTCGCCGCCGCCATCTGGCAGGTGTTCGCCATCCAGGCGCGCGCCCGCTCCCTCGCCGCCGCGCAGGCCCTCAACGCGGAGACCGAGAGCCGCCTGCGCGCCGAGCAGGCCCTGATGGCCGAGCGGGAGCAGGCGCGGCTGAAGGTCGAAGCCCTGAACCGGCAGCTTTCCCGCCGGGCGGCCGAACTGGAGATCGCCAACCGCGAACTGGAGGCGTTCTCCTACTCCGTCTCCCACGATCTGCAGCAGCCCGTGAGCGGCATCGCCGGATACAGCGGCATGGCGCTGGAGGACTTCACGGACAAGATGGCGCCGGAAGTGAAGGAGATCTTCGAGCGCATCCAAGCCGCCAGTTACCGCATGAGCC
>JBGPEV010000443.1:0-3478 GCA_041482995.1 bacterium
CCCGGCCCCTTGGGCAAGGGGCGGCGGCAAGCGCTGCCGCTAGGAGGCGCGCAACTTGCTCCGATCCTGGGCCGCGGACGGGCTGGGTGCCGGCGCGCCGTTGGCGGAGCGCCGCGTCCGCACGCCGTGGGCCAACGCCTCGATCTCCCGCACCAGCGTGCTCAGGGTTTCCGCCTGGGAAGACAACTGGTCGCTCGATGCGGCGGTTTGTTCGGCGTTGGCCGCGTTCGATTGCACCACTTGGTTCATTTGGGTAACGGCGGTAAGGACTTGCGCGACGCCCTGCTTCTGTTCCTGGCTCACGCCCGCCACCTGCGCGACGAGGCGGTTCATCTCCTCCACCCCCCGCAGGGCATCGCTGAGCAGCCGCTCCACTTGGTCCGAGGATTCGACCCCCTGATCGGCCCGTTGCTGGGATTGCTCGATCAACTCGCCGGTGTCCCGGGCGGCCTTGGCGCTGCGCAGGGCCAAGTTGCGCACTTCCTCCGCGACCACCGCGAAGCCGCGTCCGGCCTCACCGGCGCGGGCGGCCTCCACCGCGGCATTGAGGGCGAGCAGGTTGGTCTGGAACGCGATCTCGTCGATGGTCTTCACGATCTGGGCGGTGCGGCCGGCGGCTTCCTTGATGGCATTGATGCGCCGGGCCATGTTCTCCATCGCCTCCTTCGCCTGGCGCGTGCTGGTCTGCACGACTCCGGCCGCGGATTGGGCGTGCCCCGCGTGCTCCGCCGAGCGGTTGGCCATGGCGGAAATCTCCTCGAGCGTGGCGGAGGTCTGCTCGATGTTGGCCGCCTGCTCGGCCGAGCCCTGGGCCAGCGACTGGCTGGCCGAGGACAACTGATCGGCTGCGGAGCGCACCTCGCCGGTGGCGGCCGCCATGCCGGAGATTACCGTCGTCAGCGGCTTGACGATGCTCCTCGCCACCAGGAGCCCGAACACCAGCGAGAGCAGCAGCGCCAGCACCGTGCCTCCGGCGGCGATGGCGATGCTGCGCGTGCCCGCCGCCTCGGCCTCGCCCTTGCGGCGGTCGATCACCGCCCGTTCCTCCGCCTTGACTTGCTCGAACAGCGTGCGCAGGTCCTCCAACTGCTTCTTCCCCGACGCGGCCTGCACCGCCTTGATGACCAGGTCCATGCCCGCCCCTCCGGCGCCGATCCCCTGGCGAATGAGTATCTGGGTTTCCGCGGTGCCCAACAACCATTCCTGCGCCAAGCCTTGGATTTCGTTGAGACGTTGGCTCTGAGCCGGATTGTTCTTGAGTTGCTCCTGCACCGTGCCGATCAGTTGCTCGAAGGTCTCGCGGCTCTTGGTGAAGGGCACCAGGAAATCGTCGCGCCCGGCCAGCAGGTACCCGCGTTCGCCCGACTCCATGTCGACCAGCAGTTTCTCCAGTTGGGCGGCGGTTCCGATCACCGCGTAGGCACGCTCCACCTCGCGATTGGTCCCGATCAACCCCCCCACGCTCGTGGTGACCGACACCGCGATGGCCAGCATCATGGCGAGCGGGATGCCATAACCCAGCAGGATCTTCGCCCGCAGACCAGCGCTACGCTTGACCATGGTTGTCTCCCGGGAAACGGTTGGTCGGGAACCGGCGCACCCTGCGGCCCATCCACGGACGCGCCCACCTCCCCGGCAATCGCGCGCTCTGTGGCGGGAGCGGAGGTTCCTGATCTACGTCAGTTGGCAGACCGGGCAAGTTGCCGTAACGTGAAGCCTCCCCCAACACGTTGGCAATCATTGTTACCACAACCCGGCCGCCCATGCGCTTCATTCCCAATGGCCCCGCCATCCGCGCCGAAATGCTCAAGGCGATCGGGGCGCCGCGCCTGGAAGCGCTGTTTGCCTCCATTCCGCGCGATGCCCGGTTGGAGCGCGACCTGCGCATCCCCTCCGGCCTGGCCGAGCCCGACCAATTGGCGCTGTTCGGCGCCCTGGCCGCGCGCAACGACGGGCAGAAGTACGCGGTCTTCCTGGGCGCGGGGGCCTATCCCCACTACAGCCCGCTCGTGGTGGACAGCTTGATCCAGCGCGCCGAGTTCTTCACCTCCTACACGCCCTACCAGCCGGAGATCAGCCAGGGCACGCTGCAGGCGATGTTCGAGTTCCAGACGTTCATCACCCTGCTCACGGGCATGGAGGTGGCCAATGCGTCGGTCTACGACGGCGCCAGCGCGACGGCGGAAGCGGTGCTGATGGCCGACCGGTTGCAGTCCCATGGGTCACCGCGCAAGCGGGCGCTGCTGGCCGAATCGCTCCATCCCCACTACCGGCTCGTGGTGGACTCCATCACCCGGCACATGGAGTTGGAGACCGCGACCCTTGCCATGGACGCCGCCTCCGGTTGCGTGGCGCTGACGGCGTTGGAGGGCAACCTGGATGCGGGCACCGCCTGCGTGGTGGTGCAGCAGCCCAACGTGTTCGGCGTGGTGGAAGACCTGGCGCCCCTTGCCGGGCGCGCGCACCAGGCGGGCGCGCTGTTGATCGTGATCGTGAACGAGGCCCTCAGCCTGGCCCAGTTGCGCTCGCCGGGGGCCTGCGGGGCGGACATCGTGGCGGGCGAGGCCCAGAGCTTCGGCGTGCCGCTCGCCTATGGCGGGCCCTACCTGGGCTTCATGGCGACCCGCCAGGCCCACGTGCGCCAGTTGCCCGGGCGCATCGCCGGGGAGACCGTGGACCTGGACGGCCGCCGCGGCTATGTGCTGGCCCTCGCCACACGGGAGCAGCACATCCGCCGCGAGAAAGCGACCAGCAACCTCTGCACCAACCAGAACCTCGTGATGCTGCAAGCGCTGTTCTACCTGACCCTGCTCGGCGCAGAGGGCCTGCGCACGGTCGCCGCGCAGAACGTGGCGCTGCTGAGCTATCTGCTGAGCCAATTGCCGCCCGGGTATCGCCCGGCCTTCGGCGGCCCGCGCTTCAACGAGGCCACGCTGATCTGTCCCAAGCCCGCCGCCCAGGTGCTGCACGCCTGCCAAGCCCAGGGCGTTGTCCCTGGCCTCGACCTGGGCCGCTGGTACCCCGCCCACGGGGACAAGCTGCTGGTCGCCGTGACGGAGACCAAGAACCGCGCGGGCATCGACGAACTGGTTAAGGCGCTGCGGGCGGCGGGGTAGGGCGAGGAACGACAAAGCGCTTGGTGGGGCGGGCGTCCCGCCCGCCCAAAGCGGGCAGAAGGCGTGCAAGAGCAAATCAGGACGCGGTGCGCAGGAACGCGAGAATGAACGCGCCAAACCCGAGGCACAGGCCGGCCAGGGCCACGCCAAAGGTCATCAGCTTGAACAACTGGTCGCGGGCAACGGCATGGATTTCTGCCCGCAATTCAGCAAATTTCGGCTCCAGCATCTTGCCGATGTTGGCGACCAAATCCTGCGCCGCCGTTTCCTGTTGATTGGCGAGGGACTCGGCTTGCGCGGGAGTGAAGCCCGCACCTTGGAGGGTCTTAGAGGCTTTGAGGGTATCGGTAATCTGCATAGCG
>JBGPEV010000444.1:0-3475 GCA_041482995.1 bacterium
CGCGCCGCGGTCCGGTTCCGTCAGAAGAGCATGGCCGCGATGGCGCAGGCTGTCAATTTGCCGGCGACGCCCAACCCCGCGCGGGCCGCGCCAAACGTCGCGCATTGATGGACTTCGCCAGGTTGCTGCCTCCATGAATTCCCCCGCGCTGCCGCCCGCCCAGATCGTCACCCCACCGTTCGGGGCGCAGCAACGGGCGCTGCTCCGCTGGGCGCTGCGTGAGGGCCGCGTGCTGACCTATCCCACGGAGACGACCTACGCCTTGGGGGGCAATGCGCTCGTGCCCGCGTTGGTGGAGAGCATCTACCGCCTGAAGGGCCGCGACCCGGAGAAGCCGCTGTTGCTGCTGATCGACGGGAGCCGGGGGCTGGCGGACTGGGTGGGCGGCGTCCCGCCGGGCGCGGCGGTGTTGATGGAGCGCTTCTGGCCGGGGCCGCTCACGCTGGTCTTCCGCGCCGGGCGGGGCCTGCCGCCGCACCTGCCCGACGCGCGGGGCACCGTGGCCTTGCGCTGGTCGCCCCATCTGCTCGTGGCGGAGTTGCTGGCCCTGGGCGGCGTGCCGCTGATCGGCACCAGCGCCAACCGCAGCGGCACGCCCGATCTCAATTCCGTCCAGGCCGTCCTGGCGGCGTTTCCCGGAGCGCCGCTCCTGGCGGTGGATGGCGGACCCCCGCCGGGGGGTTTGCCTTCCACGGTACTGGACGTCTCCGAACGCCCCTTCCGCGTGCTGCGCCCGGGGGCCGTGGCCATTGGCGAGATCCGGGCCGCTCTGCTCCCTGCGTTCGCGCACCTGGCGCCTCCCGCAGCAGGCGGCTAAATGGGACGACTCAACCGCGAAACCGCAGATTGCGCAGATGACGCAGATTCAATGGATCGGAATTTCCGCGATTCGCAAGGGACACCAAGGGTCTGCGGAGACATCAGGAGTTCCTCAGAATGGCTCTGGCGGCCCCTTGCTGCCAGGGCTCACGTCAACGGACCCAACTCGCTCCGCAAGGTTCTTGGGTCTGCCCGGTTCGCCAGCACAATCTGTGAAATCCGCGGTTCACTGATGTCGTTGAGGATAGCGTGGCCATGACCCTGACCCTGCTCCTGGACGGACTGCCCCGCACGCGGGCCATCGGCCTGGCGCTGGGGCGCGCCCTGCCCGCGCGCGCCCTGGTGCTGCTTTCCGGCGCGCTGGGCGCGGGCAAGACCACGCTGATCAAGGCGGTGTGCGAGGCCCTGGGCGTTGCGCCGCAAGGGGTCATTTCGCCCACGTACACGCTCGTGAACGTGTACCCGCGCGCCGGTTCCGCCGGCGCGGGCACGGTGTATCATGTGGACCTGTTCCGCCTGGAATCCCCGGACGCGCTGCTGGAACTGGACCGGGACGACTGGCTGCATCCCCAGGGCGTGACCTTGATCGAATGGCCGGAGATCGCCCGGCCGCTGCTGGCCGGCGAGCCGGCGCTGGAAGTGCACCTGACGGACAGCGGCCCGCAGCAACGCACGATGACGCTCACCGGAGACGCCGCGGTGTACGGCGCGGTGTTCGGCGCCCTGCGCGGGAAACCCGGCAACGCGGATGAGGCCTAGTGGACGAGATCTACCGCGTGCTGGAGGAGTTGGGTATCCGCTATGAGCGGCACGACCACGAGGCGGCCTTCACGGTGGAGCAGGCCGACCGCATCTACGGCCACCTGCCGGGCGCCCACACCAAGAACCTGTTCCTGCGCAACAAGAAGGGCGACCGGCACTACCTGGTCGTGGTGCGGAGCAGCAAGCGCGTGGACCTGAAGGCCCTGCGCGGCCTGCTGGACGAGGCCACGCTCAGCTTCGCGTCGCCGGAGCGGCTGCTGGCGCACCTGGGGGTGATCCCGGGCTCGGTCACGCCGCTGGGGCTGATCCACGACCGCGCGCACGCCGTGACCGTGATTCTCGACCGGGAGCTGCTGGCGATGCAGCAATTGAATTTCCACCCCAACGCGAACACCGCCACCGTGACCCTGACCCAGGCGGATTTCCAGCGGTTTCTCCAGCACTGCGGCAACGCCGTGCGCACGGTGGAGCTTCACCAATGAGCGGAGCGGGACGGCTCGACCCGCTGCGGCGCCACGCACTGGCCATCGACACCACGTCGGACTACCTGAGCCTGGCCGTCCTGCGCGAAGGCCGGCCGGTGGCCAGCCACTATGCGCTCTGCGGCACGCGCATGGCCCGCACGATCTTCACCCGCATCGACGAGTTGCTGGCCGGCGCCGGACTCACGCCGCGCGATTTGCAGTGGGCCGCGGTGGCGCGGGGTCCGGGGTCGTTCACCGGCACGCGCATCGGCCTGAGCATTGCCCTCACGCTGTCCCAGGTGACGGGCGCGCCCCTGATCGGCGTCGATACGCTGCGCCTGCTGGCGGAACAGACCGATCCGGCGTGGAGCGGGCGCTTCACCGTGTTGCTCAATTGCGCGCGCACGGAGGTGTATCATGCCCCGTACCGGCGGCACGCCGACGGGCGGTTGGAAGCGCTCGCTCCCGTCGCGCTGGCCGACGCGGCAACCGTCTTGCCGCTGATCGGCGGAGATCCTGTCGTCCTGCGGCGCTTCGACCCCGCTCCGGCGGGCCTGGAGGCGCTGGAGGCGCTGCCGCGCGTGCCGCTGCTCCGGGATTTCCCCGATGGGTTGTGCTTGTTGCGCGCCGCGCTGCCCCTGTTGGAGCCATCCGGCGCGGGCCCGTTGCCCCGCGTGGAGCCGCTCTACCTCAAGTCCGAAGCCTTCCGCACCTGGAGACCCCGTGGCAATGCTGGGACTGGCCATTGACACCACGTTCGACGATACGTCCGTGGCGCTGCTGCGCGGCAAGCGGGACGTAGTGGCGAACCTGACGCTCTCCCAGTTCGCGGAGCACGCGGAGTTCGGGGGGATCGTGCCGGAGCGCGCCTCCCGCAAGCACCTGGAGGCGATTCACCCGCTGCTCGCCCGCGCCCTGGCCCAGGCGCAGGCCGAGTGGGCGGACATCGACTATATCGCCGTCTCCAACCTGGCGGGGCTGCTCGGCTCGATCCTCGTGGGGATGACCGTGGCCAAGACCCTCGCCTACGTGCTGCGGCGGCCCCTGATCGGCATCAACCACATCGAGGCCCATCCGTATGCCAATTTCCTGGAGCACGGCGAGTTGCCCTTCCCGCTGCTGCACCTGGTGGCGGCGGGCGGCCACACCGTGCTGATCCGCCAGGACGCCCACTTCCGCTGGGAGATCGTGGGGCGCAGCGTGGACGACGCCGCGGGCGAGTGCGTGGACAAGGTGGCCAAGCTCTTCGGCCATCCCTTTCCGGGCGGCCCCGTGGTGGACCGGGCCGCGCTGGAGCACGCCCCCGGCCCCTACGAATTCCCCCGGCCGCTGCTGCACGATCCCGGCCTGGATTTCTCGTTCAGCGGGCTGAAGACGGCCCTGGTGTACTTCCTGCGCGACCACCCCCGCGAGACCGTGGCGGAAGGCCC
>JBGPEV010000445.1:0-3460 GCA_041482995.1 bacterium
GCATTGCCAAGCCGGTGATGTTCCACTTCGGCGAACTGGACAAGGGCATTCCCCTGTCCGAGGTGGAGCAGATCCAGAAGGCCATGCAGTCCCACAAGGATGCGACGGTGTTTGTCTACCCGGGGGCAGACCACGGCTTCCACTGCGACCAGCGGGGCAGCTACCATGCGCCCAGCGCCGCCAAGGCCTGGCAGCGCACCCTGGAGTTCTTCGGCAAGAATCTCGGGTAACCGCGAAGGTCCAGGAGCATGGAAGAAAACCGCGGACGCCAGTATCACCAGGATTCCGTGCCCTGCGATCGAGGGCAGGCTCCTGCCGCGTAGGAACAGAAAGAGCTGCGGATTCCGGCGCCGGGCTTGTCAAGCCATCCGAGGCGGTGGGAAGAGTTCGAGCGCCTAACAAGACTGCTGAACCACAACGACACAACGAACACGACGAGGTTTCAATTGATGCGGTTCGGCGCGAAACGGGGTTTCAAGCCTGCTTTTCGTTGTGTGCGTTGTGCTCGTCGTGGTTCAAGGCAGGTAGCAGTTTTGTTAGAAGGTCTTAGAGCGGCGATTTGCCTTCCTCGGCGCCGCTGGCGTGAGAATCCGCAGTCACTTGGTGTCCTTCGGGCAGGTTGCGGTGCAGAAGGTCCGTCAGGCGCATTCGGCCCGCCCCGCAACCCCAGCCCGTGAGCGAGCGTCCGTGATTTCCCTCGACCGGGTGGTGAAGAGCTACGGAGGCCGGCGCGTCGTTGACGGGCTGAGCCTGGAGATTCCGCAGGGCCGCATCTTCGGGCTGCTGGGCCCCAACGGCGCGGGGAAGACGACGCTGCTGCGCATGATCATGGGGCTCGTGCGCCCGGATTCCGGCGCCGTCTCCCTCTTCGGGGGTGAAGCGCCGGGGTCGGACGCGGCGGTGCGCAAGATCGGCTACATGCCGCAGCAACTCGCCCTTTATGAGGGGCTGAGCATCCAGGAGAACCTGATGTTCTTCGGCCGGCTCTATGGGGTGCCGGACCTTGAACTGCGGCTGCGCTCCGAGGCCGTGCTGCGGCAGGTGGAGTTGCTGGACCGGCGGGACAGCCGGGTGGCCACGCTTTCCGGCGGAATGATGCGCCGCACCATGCTCGCCAGCGCCGTGATCCACCAGCCCGCGCTGCTCATCCTGGATGAGCCCACGGCGGGGGTGGACCCGCTCCTGCGGCTCAAATTCTGGGACTGGTTCGTCCAGTTGTCCGAAGCAGGCACGACCCTCCTCATCACGACCCACCACATCTCCGAAGCGGACCGCTGCCAGGAGGTGGTGTTCCAGCGCTTCGGCCGCATCCTGCGCCGTGGCCGGCCCCAGGAATTGCTGGATCACTACGGTGCGCCGGACCTGGAGCACGCCTTCGTCAAGGCCACCCAGGAGGCGGAAGCGGCGGACGCCGGGGCAGGCGCGGCATGAAATACCACTGGATCGCGCTGCGGGTGATTCAGGAGATCGTGCGCGACCGCCGCACCCTGGCCTTCTTCTTCCTGGTGCCGGTGATCGTGATGACCCTGGTGTACTACGCCATCTACAGGGACGAGGTGGCCCGCATCGGCGTCGTCTCCCGCGGCATGGCGCGCCTGTTCTCCTACGATCTGGAGAAGGCCCTGGCGCAGGAGAAGAACATCGAGGTGACGCCGCTGCCCATCCCCGACGATGAACAGGATCCGGCGGTGCTCGATGGGCGCATCCGGGAGTTGCTGCGCACCCGGCAGGTGGATGGCGTGCTCTACTTCCCCGAGCGCCTGATTACGGACCGCTTCGACGGCAAGGCGGGCACGCTGATCCTCTACGTGGAGGGCTCCCGCCCCACGCTCACGGCCACCGTCGCCTCGGCGGTGGGCAACTCCATGGCGGACCTGGCGGCCGCCCTGCCGGTGGTGATCGACGCCGCCTGCTCCGCCCGGTGCGCCAATTCGGTCAACAACAAGCCGTTGGACTTGAAGAAGATCTATCTGTTCGGGGAGGAGAACTACCGGTTGATCGATTTCTTCCTGCCGGTGCTGCTGCCGTTCTTCGTGTTCTTCTTCACGTTCATCGTCTCCACCATTACCTTTCAGCGCGAGCGCACGCGGGGCACGCTGGAGCGGCTGCTGATCGCCCCGGTCAACTTCACCCAGGTGGTGCTGGGTTACGTGGCGGGGTTCTTCATCTTCTCGTCCGTCCAGATGGTCATCGTGCTGGTCTACATCCTGTTGCTGATCACCTTTCCCGTCACGCTGGCCCAGGTGGCCTCGCTGGTGGCGGTGAGCATCGCGGTGATGATGATCGGTCTGCTCCTGGGCCTGCTCATCTCCTTCTACGCCCAGAACGAGTTCCAGTCCGTGCAGTTCATCCCGCTGATCCTGCTGCCGCAAATTTTCCTCAGCGACCTGATCTGGACGCTGGACAGCTTCCCCGCGCCCTTCCGCTGGTTCGCGGTCACCTTGCCGCTCACGCACGCCAATATCCTGACGCGCGACCTGCTGCTCAAGAATCTTCCGCTCTGGGAGAACTGGCCCCACCTGCTGGCGCTGGCGGGATTCTTCCTGCTCGCGCTGGGGCTGCTGGGCTGGGCGGGCCGCCGGGCCCATGGGCTGTTCAGTTGAGGGCGACGAACAGAACTGCAAACTGCCTCAACACAAAGGACACTAAGGACACAAAGGACACAAAGGAACACAGAGAACAGCGGATTTTCACGCAGGCTCATCGAGCGATTCGAGGCAATGGAGCGTTCTTGTACGCAACTTCGCCCTGCTCAGAACTGCCGCCATGAGGAGCGAAATCGTCTTTGTGTCCCTCGTGTACGAAGCCTGCCCTCGAGCTCTGCGATGGGTGGTTCAGAAGTCTTGTTATGTACAGCGACAAAACCATCAGCCACAGATTACCGCAGATTGATTCTGATGCAGCACCCATGTTCTGGAGACTGAGCGCAAGCAAGAAGCATTGGACTGCTCTCCAAGGTGCTTCTGGAGCAGGTTAGCCAATCATGGGCGGCCAATGCTCCGCCCGTACCGCTGCTTTGCGCCAGCGCCATCCGCCTTTCTGATCTGTGTTCATCTGTGTCTATCCGTGGCTGCGGTTATGTCGTTGTGTATGGACGCTCTGAAACGCCTGGCGGCTACTCCGCGCCGCGGCGCAGAAAAACGAGAGCGAGGCCCGCCCAGGACAGCACCAGGACCACGCCGCCCACCGGCGCGACGGCGCCCAACCAGAGCCGGTCGGTGGTCACCATCAGGTAGAGGCTGCCGGAAAAGAGCACGATGCCCAGGGCGAAGCCGGCGGCGACTCGCCCCAGCGCCACCGCGTGGGCGGGATAGACTTTTGCCGCCACTGCCGTGCCGAACAGCGCCAGCGTGTGCAACAGGTGATAGCGCACCGCGGTATCGAAAATGGTCATCGCCTGCAACGGGAGCACCGGACGGAGCAAATGCCCCCCAAAGGCCCCGAGCAGCACGCCGACCGC
>JBGPEV010000446.1:0-3456 GCA_041482995.1 bacterium
ATCAGCAGCGCCTCGGTGCCGCCCACCAACATGAACAGGAATGCGGTCACCCCGTAGAGCAGCCCGATCCGCTTGTGGTCAATGGTGGTCAGCCAGCTCCAGATCCCGGACTTGTCGTAGGATGGATGCAGTGCGGCTTCGGTCATGGCGACTGTCTCCGTCTGTTCGGTACTTCTGTTCGGTACTTCTGTTCGGAATCTGCAGTTTGGTGCTTGCGTCGTGTGCCCGCTTCTCCCGGCCTCCCGCCCCTTTGGGAACCGCTCCGGCCCGGCCCCGGTCGGCTCCCGGGGCGCTAACCCGCCGTCACTTGTAGGTCGAGATCAAGTGCTTCACCACCACGTCGACCTCCGCGTCGGTCAGGGGCGGCACGACCACCATGGCGGTGGTGGGTTTCAGCGCCTGGGGATTTTTCAGCCACTTGCGCAGATTGGCCTCGTTGGTATCCAGCAACCCGCCCACGATCTTGGGCCGGGACATCAGCCCGGCCAGGTTGGGTCCGATCGTACCCTTGGCGGTGGGCAGGTCCGGAATCGTGTGGCACACCCAGCAGTTCTTGGCTTGCATCACCGTCTGCCACTGGGCGCCGCCGCCCCCCGCCGTCAGGGCCGCGGCCGCCGGTGCCGCCGCAGCGGGAGCCGCCGCCGCGGCGGGCGCGGTCGGGCTCACCAGATAGGCCGCCAGCTTCTGCGATTCTTCCAAGGTGACGGGAATCGGCAGTATCATCAGCGCGCCGGGCTTGATGTCCCGCGGCGCCCGCACCCAGTGGGAAAGGTTCTCCGGAGTGTTCTCGATCAGGGCGGAGGCGATGCTGGTGCGCTCCTTCAGATTGGTCAGGTTGGGGCCGATCTGCCCCACGGCGTCCGGCCGCCCCGTGATGGTGTGGCAGGCGATGCAGCCCTTGGCGGCGAACAGCCCTTCGCCTTCCTTCGCCTCGGCCTGCTCCGGCTTTTGCGGCTGCTTCGTGCGCGCCACCCAGGCGTCAAAATCCGCCTGGGTCTGCACGATCACGCGGAAGCGCATGTTGGCGTGGGAGGTGCCGCAGAATTCCGCGCACTGGCCGTAGTACAGCCCCGCCTTCTCGGGAGTGAACCACGTCATGTTGGTGCGGCCGGGGAAGGCGTCGATCTTGCCCGCCAGCCGGGGCACCCAGAAGGAATGGACGACGTCTTTGGACTGGGTATCCACCACGATGGAAACGCCCACCGGCACGTGCATCTCGTTGGCCGTCACCAAGCCCAGGGAAGGATAGTCGAACTCCCACCACCACTGGTGGCCGACCGCCTTCACCGTGAGCGTATTGGTCGGGGGCGGATTGGCGTTGCGGAAGATGCCCTCCCACGTGGGAACGGCGATGAACACGAGGATCACGGCGGGGACGATCGTCCACGCCACTTCGAGGCCGGCGCTGCCGTGCACCTGCTTGGGAATGCTCCCCGTCTGGCCCTTGCGCTCGCGGTACCGGATGACCGCGTACGCCAGCAGCGCGAACACGAAGATGAAGATGACGGTGTCGATCCAGGTCACCAGCTTGTAGACGCTTTGAATGACCCGCGTCGTGTCCGATTCCGGATAGACCGTCGACTGGCGAAGTTCCTGGAAACATCCCGCCAACAGCACGGCCGGCGCCAGGGCTATCCACACGCGCAGCGAACGAAGGTATCGGGAGAGTGCGTGCTGAACCATTGTCATCCTTCTCTGAATGCTGCGCTCAGGTGATGTGATCCTCTGGGCCTGCCGGCCCATCGCGCCGGCCCTGAATTTCCCGGAATGCTATTTCACAGTCCTACCGGAATCGCAAACCGCCCCGGCCGCGCCCTCATACCTACCCGGCGGACTGGACGGCTCTCGCCATGCGGACGATTCCGGCGCCGCCGCCGTCCACCGTGAAAACCGCATAACGCTGCCAAAATCGACCTTCAATTGCAATCCAAAAATCAGTGATTTCAGCATCCAATCGGCGGATTTGCGGACCCCCGCCGGATAGCAATGCCGATCGGCCGAGAAAGGTTGCGCACTGCCCCGCGGACCGGCCGGGGGGCGGGAGGGCGCTTCAGCGCACCTTGAAGTAGATGATCAGGCCGACCACGAACAGCCAGATCGAGAGCATGTGGATGCGCCAGATCACGCGGCTATTGACGTCCTCGCTGCGCGTCAATTGATCTTCCGCGCCCGGCCGCTGCACCCCGATGCGGCGCAGCCAATTTTCCCAGACCGACACGATCTCCCGCTTCTCCTCCGAGAATTGCCAGACCGCCTGCAGGTGGTGGTGATAGGGCGCCCGGTAGAAGAAGCGCCGACGCTTGGCCGCGTCGCGGCCCTGGCGCGCCACCATCCACTTGAAATACAGGCGCTGGATGATGGTGGAGAGCGTGGTGAGCACGAATACCCCGCCCACGATGGGCAGGAACAGCTCGACCTTGGCGAAGATGAACATGGCGGAGAACGTGCTGCCCAGGGCCAGCGCGCCCATGTCGCCCAGGGTGATCATGGCCGGCGGCGCGTTGAAGCGCAGGAAGGCCAGCCCGGCCGCGAGGAGGGCCGCGGACATGACGACCAACTCCTTCAGTTGCGGCGGCAGCAGCGGCAGCCGCAGGCGGGTCGCCCACTCCACGTCGCTGCCCACGTAGGCGGCGGCGGCCACGAATAGCGTGCAGGTGAGGATCGGCACCGTGGCGAGGGAATCCATCCCGTCGGTCAGGTTCACCGCGTTGGCGCCCGCCACGATGATCAGCACCATGAAAGGCACGAACAGGTAGCGCGGCAGGTAGGGATACCACCACTTGAGGGGAATGAAGGGCACCACCAGGTGGCCGTCGATGGTGACGAAGCGGTAGAGCACGGCCACGACCGCCAGCGCGACCAGCGTCTCGGCCCCCAGGCGCACCCAGGCGCCGGCGCCGTCGGCCTTGTCCGCCCAGGTCAGCTTCTCCGCCTGGCCCCGCTCCACGCGGCGGCGGTGGCGGATCTTCGCCAGGTCGTCCCACCCGCCGATGGCGGCGAAGGCCAGCAGGATCATGATCAGGGCCACGAGGAACTGGTTCCAGTCCATCCACAGCACGGCAGCGACGACGATGCCCGCCACGATCAACCCGCCCCCCATGATGGGCTTGCCGCCCAGATAGGGCTTGTCGGCGACGGACTGCGGACGGAAGTCCGCCGAGAAACCCCGCCGCCGCAGCAGCCGGATCAGCGGAGGCATCCCCACCACGATGATGAAGTACGTCGTGAGGAATGCCACCCCGCCGCGGAAGAACACCGACTTGAAGATTTGGTACGGCCAGATCGCGTAGAGCAGGTTGGCGAGCATGCGGTGGGGCGGGCTCTTCGGGCGTGGGGACTGCGGTTTGCGTCTCAACCGGCTGCGGACTGCCAGTTCCTTGCTGCCTGCGGAAGCACCATCCGTTGTGACCCCGCGCCCGTCGCGTCATCTCAAGGGCCAGCTTCGCGGGGGGTCTG